>JAIYAI010000444.1 GCA_027489135.1 Acetobacteraceae bacterium | reverse complement strand
TTCGAGCAGCACAACATCAAGGTGCCGACGACGATGGAGGAGATGGCGCAGGCAGCCCGCGCCGTGAAGCGCGCGGCGAACATCCCCGGCATCGTCGCCCGCGGCGCGCCCAACGTGGGTTCCGTCGCCACCGGCTTCATCAGCGGCCTGAAATCCGCGACCGACGGGCAATGGGCCGAACTCGACCAGAACCTGCGCGCCAACCTGCACGACCCGCGGTCGGTGAAATACACCGAGACCTGGGTGGACATGGTGCGCGACGCCGGCCCGCCGAACTGGGCCAACATGCAGTGGTACGACGCGATGGAGGCCTTCACCGCGGGCCAGGCCGGCATGATCTGCGACGCCGACTTCTTCGCCGCCAGCTACGAGGACACCTCGAAGTCGAAGGTCGCGGGCAAGGTCGGCTACGCGCTGATCCCGCCCGGGCCGGCTGGCAAGACCTATGCCGGCATGTGGACCTGGGGCCTCGGGATGAGCAAGGCGACGCGGCAGCGCGAGGCGTCCTGGCTGTTCATCCAGTGGGCGACGGCGCAGCGCACGTTGCTGCACGCCACGGTCAACCATCGCAACTACAACCCGTCCCGGGCCTCCATCATGGAGGATCCGCAGGTGAAGCAGGTGATGGGGTCCTGGAACAACGGCAACTACGTCCAGACCATGCAGAAGAACCTGGAGACGGCGCGCGTCGCCTGGATCCCGCAGCCGGAGCGCGTGCGCCTCGGCGACATCTGGGCCCGGTCGCTGCACGAGATCTACTACAAGCGGATGACCGCCGACGCCGCGCTGCGCCGCGCGAGCAGCGAGATCGACCGGGTGCTGAAGGAGGCCGACGTCACACCTTCGCGCCGCTAGCCGCGCCATGTCGGATGTCGCGATCGCCCCGCGCCGGCGCCGCCGGCGCGGCTGGGCCCTGCCCTACCTGCTGATGGCGCCGGCGCTCGTGCTGCTGGCGGGGATGCTCTATCCCTTCGCGCTTGGCGTCTACTACAGCATGACGCGCTACTGGCTGCAGTATCCCAACCGCTTCCGCTTCATCTGGTTCGACAACTACCTCGACCTGCTGGAGGAGCCGCTGTTCAGCCGCGCCTTCCAGTTCACCCTGGGCTTCACCGTGGCGGCGGTGGTGGTGCAGGTGGGGCTGGGCCTGGCGGTCGCGCTGTTCCTGCACGGGCGGGTGCCGGGTAGGGCCGTCATCCGCGCGCTGATGCTGATGCCGCTGATGATCCCGCCGGTCATCACGGCGCTGATGTGGAAGATCATGATGGCCTCCTCCGAGGCCGGGATCCTGAACCACATGCTCTCCTGGATCGGCATCGACCCGGTGAACTGGTTCGGGTCGATCAACGGCGCGATCGTCTCCGTGCTGATCATCGACACCTGGGGGAACCTGCCCTTCGTCGCGCTGATCCTGCTGGGCGCGCTGCAGGCCCTGCCGACCGAGCCGTATGAGGCCGCGAAGGTCGATGGCGCGGGCCCGATCGATACCTTCCGCTACGTCACCCTGCCGCTGCTGATGCCCTTCATCGTGCTGGTGGTGATGTTCCGCGCGATGGATTCCTTACGCATCTTCGACGTGATCTATGCCACGACGGGCGGCGGGCCGAACGACGCCACCACCAACCTGCACATCATGGCCTACCAGTACGGCTTCCAGTGGTACCAGATGGGCAAGGGCATGGCGCAGGCGATCGTCCTGCTGATCCTGGTCGTCATCGTCAGCACATTGCTGATGAAGCTCTGGAACAAGGCCTCCGAGAGGACGGTAAACTGATGTCCGGCGCCGTGCTGCAACCTGGCCTCGCTGCCGCCACGCCGCGGGGCCGCGCCGTCTCCTGGCAGAAGACCGCGAAGACCGTCGCCATCGTCATCGGCGCCTTCCTGCTGCTGGCCTGGACGGTCTTCCCCTTCTTCTGGATCCTGCTGACCTCGCTGAAGGCGCCGGGGGATATCCTCTCCGTCCCGCCGAAATTCATCTTCGAACCCACGCTCGACAACTACGCGGCGCTGGTGATGGGGGAGCAGCGCGGGAACGTCGCGGCGTCGCGGCCCGACTTCCCGCGCTTCTTCCTGAACAGCCTGATCATCTCGACCGGGGCGGTGGCGCTGTCGATCGCCGCGGGCATCCCGGCCGCCTACGCCCTGGCGCGCTACGAGTTCAAGGGCAAGAACGCGCTGGCCTTCCTGTTCATGAGCTTCCGCTTCGTGCCCTTCATCGCCTTCGTCATTCCGCTGTATCTGATCTACCAGCGCATCGGCTTCTACAACACGCATCACGGGCTGATCCTGGCCTACCAGTTGATCACCCTGCCCTTCACCATCTGGATGCTGCGCAGCTTCTTCCTGGAGGTGCCGTCCGAGATCCAGGAGGCCGCGGCGATCGACGGCTGTACCTGGTTCGGCGTGCTGGTCCGGGTGATCCTGCCGCTGAGCGCGCCGGGCATCGCCGTCACGGTGATCCTCGGCTTCATGTTCTGCTGGAACGCCTTCAATTACCCGCTGATGCTGGCGGGGCGGCAGACCTTCCCGGTGACGGTGGGCGCGATCCAGTTCATCTCCTACGAGCAGGTGCTGTGGGGCCAGATGGCGGCGGCGACCATCGTCGCGGCGCTGCCGCAGCTGCTGCTGAGCCTGATGGTGCAGAAATACATCGTGCGCGGCCTGACCATGGGCGCGGTACGATAGGGACGGACCGGCGCGCATGCATCCAGACGACACCGGCCTGACCGCGACGGAAGCGCGCGACCTGCGCCGCCTCGCCGGCTTCATGATCCCGGCGGATCCGGCCTTTGGCGTGCCCGGTGCCGACGACCCGGCCATCATCCAGGACGTCATCGCCACGCTGCGACGCGACACGGCGGACGTGAAGCTGGCGCTGGCCGCGCTGGCGGAGCTTGCCGGCGGCAGCTTCGCCGATCTCGACGACGCGGCGGCCGAGGCCGTGGCGATGCGCCTGCTGGCGGAGAATGCGAAACCCGTCCTGGTGCTCGGGCGCGTCGTGCTCTCGGCCTACTACCGCGACGACCGGGTGGTGCGCTCGTTGGGCCGGGAACCCGGTGCGCCCTTTCCGCGCGGCCATGTCATGCCGCCGACGGACTGGTCCCTGCTGGACCCGGTGAAGACCCGCGAACCGTTCTGGCGGAAAGCCTGAATCCGATGACCATCACCCACGACACGGTCGATGTCCTGATCATCGGCGCCGGCGCGTCCGGCGCCGTCATGGCCTGGTCTCTGGCGGATACGCGCATGCGCATCCTCTGCCTGGAGCAGGGCGACTGGATGAAGCCCACCGACTACCCGGCCAATGGCCGCGACTGGGAAGCGCGGCGCATGACGGACTGGGAGATCCACCCCAGCCGCCGCGCGCGCGAGACCGACTACCCCGTCAACGACGACAACTCCGTCATGAAGGTCGCCAATTTCTGCGGCGTCGGCGGCGGCACCGTGTTCTGGACCGCGCATTTCCCGCGCCTGCATCCCTCTGACTTCCGGGTGAAGTCGCTGGACGGCGTCGCCGAGGACTGGCCGATCTCCTACTGGGACCTCGCCCCCTGGTTCGAGCAGAACGACCGCTTCTTCGGTGTCGCCGGCCTGCCCGGCGATCCCGGCGTGCCGGACCGCAACCCGCCCATGCCGCCGGTGCCGCTGGGTCGCACCGGCGCTGCCTATGCGCGGGCGATGAACAGGCTGGGCTGGCACTGGTGGCCCTCCGACATCGCCATCGCGACGGAGGAGTACGAGGGCCGCGCCAAGTGCATCAACCTCGGCCACTGCACGCCGGGCTGCGCGCAGGGGGCGAAGTCGGGCGCCGACATCACCTATTGGCCCGCGGCCATCCGCGCCGGCGTCGAGCTCCGCACCCGCTGCCGGGTGCGGGAGATCACGACGAACGACCAGGGCATGGCCTCCGGCGTCATCTACTACGACTTCGAGGGGAACGAGCATTTCCAGCCGGCCGAAGTGGTGATCCTGGCCTGCAACGGCGTCGGCACGCCGCGCATCCTGCTCAACTCCACCTCCGGCCGCTTCCCGAACGGTCTGGCGAATTCCTCCGGCCTCGTGGGCCGGAACCTGATGCTGCACCCCTGGCCGCAGGTGCGCGGCTATGTCGAGGAGGAGATGGACGCCGACCGCGGCCCCATGACCTCGATCTGGTCCAAGCAGTTCTACGAGACCGATCCCTCGCGCGGCTTCCTGCGCGGCTACACGCTGCAATTCGCCCGCGGCACGGGGCCGGTGACGGAGGCCGTGCAGGGTGCCGCCGCCGGCGCCATCCCCTGGGGCCCCGGCCACCACGCCGCCTTTCGCAGGCACTTCGCCCACCGGCTGGTGGTCGGCATCGCCTGCGACGACCTGCCGGAGGAGCACAACCGCGTCACCCTCGATCCGGTGCTGACCGACAGCCACGGCATCCCGGCGCCGAAGATCGACTACACGCTCTCCGCCAACACCGCGGCGATGATGGAGCACGGCATCGCCCGCGCCACCGAGATCCTGGAGGCGACGGGGGCGACGGGCATCACCACCTCCCGCACCCTGCTCAACAGCCCGGGCCACCTGCTGGGCACCTGCCGCATGGGCACCGACCCGGAGCGGTCGGTGGTGAACCCCTGGGGCCGCAGCCATGACGTGAAGAACCTCTTCATCGTCGATGGCAGCATCTGGGTGACGGGGGGCGGGGTGAACCCGACCTCGACGATCCAGGCGCTGGCGCTCTACATCGCCGACCAGATGAAGCAGCGCCTGGCGACCCTGTTCGACTGAGTGGCTGCGCCGGGACAGGACACGACCATGCTTCGCACCACGCGCCGCGCCACCCTCGCGCTTGCCGCCACGCCCCTGCTACCGCGCCTCGCCCGCGCGCAAGCCTGGCCGGACAAGCCGGTCCGCCTGATCGTGCCCTTCGCGCCGGGCGGCAATTCGGACATCACCGCCCGGGCCTGCGCGCCCGCGATGTCGGCGAAGCTGGGCCAACCCGTCATCGTGGAGAACCGTGCCGGCGCCGGCGGCAGCGTCGCCGCGCAGCAGGTCGCGCGCATGCGGCCCGACGGCTTCACCATCCTGCTCGGCTCGAACGGCCCGCTGGCCATCAACCCGGCGGTGCAGGCCAATCTCGGCTACGACCCGCTGAAGGATTTCGCGCCGATCGGCCTCTTCGTGCGCACGCCGATGGCGATCACCGTTCATCGCAGCCTGCCGCCGCG
>JAIYAI010000073.1 GCA_027489135.1 Acetobacteraceae bacterium | reverse complement strand
TGGTACGGCAACCCCAGCTTCAAGCTGGGCTACGACCCGCAGCAGGCCCGCCGCCTGCTGGCGGAAGCCGGCATCACCGCGCGGACGCCGCTGCGCACCCGGGTGGCAATCAGCGCCAGCGGCTCCGGGCAGATGCAGCCGCTGCCGATGAACGAGTTCGTGCAGCAGAACCTGAAGGAGGTCGGCATCGAGGTCGACTTCGAGGTGGTGGAGTGGAACGCCCTGCTGGCGATGCGGCGGGAGGGGGGCGCGAAGCAGCTGCAGCGCGGGATCACCGCGGTCAACATCTCCTACAATTCGCAGGACCCGTTCAGCGCCTTCATGCGCCTGTTGAAGTCCGACATGGTGCCGCCGCTGGGCGGCAATTTCGGCGGCTATTCGGAGCCGGACATGGATGCGATGATGGAGGAAGCCTTCAACACCTTCGACGTGGAGGCGCGCGACGCCATCCTGGCCCGCATCCACACCCAGGTCGTGGACCGCGCGCTGTTCCTGTTCGTCGGCCATGACATGAACCCGCGGGCGATGAGCCGGCGCGTGCAGAATTTCGTGCAGGCGCGGTCCTGGTCGCAGGACCTGGCGCCGGTGACGCTGCGATAAGGGAGGACGCCATGCAGAACGATACCGAGGAAGCCGATTTCCAGGCGCTGCTGCGCATCGCCGGCATCAGCTTCGCGCCGGACCGCTATCCCGTGATGCTCGACGCCTACCGCAACTGGCTGGAACTGGTGAAGGTGCTGGACGAGCCCATGCCCATGCCGGTCGAGCCCGCCGCGGCGCCGCGCTTCGGGGGGGCGAAGTGATGGCCGTTCCCACCCACGTCCCCTCGCTCGCGGAAGCCTCCGCCGCGCTTGCCACCGGCGCCACCACGCCGACCGCGTTGACCGAACAGGCGCTCGCCCGCATCGCGGCGCTGGAGCCGACGCTGACCGCCTTCATCACCCTGGCCGCCGACCGCGCCCGCGCCGCCGCCGCGCAGGCCGAGGCCGAGCTGAAGGCGGGCCAGAAGCGCGGCCCGCTGCACGGCATCCCCTATGCGCTGAAGGACATCTACGACGCCAAGGGCCTGCCGACGACGGCGCATTCCCGCGTGCTCGGCATCGACAACATCGCCACCGAGGACGCCACCACCACCCGCCTGCTCGAGGAAGCGGGGATGGTACTGCTCGGCAAGCTGGCGACGCATGAATTCGCGCGCGGCGGCCCGACCGACAAGCTGGCCTGGCCGGCGGCGAAGAACGCCTGGAAGCCCACGCATTTCGCGGGCGGCTCCTCCTCCGGCTCCGGCACCGCGGTCGCCTCCGGCATGGTGGCGATGGCGATGGGCTCGGACACGGGGGGCTCCATCCGCCTGCCCGCGGTGTTCCAGGGCATCGTTGGCCTCAAGCCCACCTATGGCCGGGTAAGCCGCCACGGCGTGGTGCCGCTGAGCTTCGGCATGGACCATACCGGCCCGCTGACCCGCACGGTCGAGGACTGCGCCATGGCCATGCAGGTGCTGTCGGTGCACGACCCACTCGACCCCGGCAGCGCGCAGGTACCGACGGGGGACTACCTCTCCGCGCTGAAGGACGGGGTGAAGGGCCTCACCATCGGCCATGCCAAGGGCTTCGACGAGGCCGCGGCGATGACGCCGGACCAGGCGGCGGCAATGGCCGAGGCGATCCGGGTGCTGCGCGACCTCGGTGCCACGGTGAAGGAGGTCACGCTGCCGGCGATGAAGCGCTTCGAGGCGGCGACCTGGACCATCATCCATGCCGAGAGCTTCGCCATCCACCAGGAGCACCTGCGCAAGACGCCGGAGCTCTATGGCCGCGTCACGGCGGAGCGCATCGCCCTCGGCGCCTTCGTCACCGGCCCGCATTACGTGCAGGCGCAGCGCCTGCGGACGCTGCTGACGGCGGAGGTGGACGAGGTGTTCAAGGGCTGCGACGCCATCCTCTGCGCGCCCGCGTCGGGCGCCGCGCCGGCGCTGGTCGATGTCGACGAGGGCCCCTGGCGCAAGCAGCAGCCGCTGACCGCGCCCTTCAACCTCACCGGCCATCCCGCGATCTGCATCCCGGCAGGCTTCTCGGGCGGGCTGCCGCTGTCGATCCAGCTCGTCGGCCGGGCCTTCGAGGAGGCGCTGCTGCTGCGCATCAGCCACGCCTTCGAGCAGGCGACCGAATGGCACACGCGCCGTCCGCCGGAGTCCTGGGCATGAGCGCGCTGCACACCCTCACCATCGCGGAGGCCGCGCGGCGCATCGCCACGCGCGACCTCTCGCCGGTGGAACTGACCCAGGCGGTGCTGGACCGCATCCATGCGACGGACGGCGTGCTGCACGCCTATATCGCGGTGACCGCGGAGCGCGCGCTGGCCGAGGCGAAGCAGGCCGAGGCGGAGATCATGAAGGGCGGCCCGCGCAGCCCGCTGCACGGCGTGCCCTATGCGCTGAAGGACATCTACGAGACCGCGGGCCTGGCGACGACGGGCCATTCCGCGCGCTGCAAGGACCATATCCCGACGCAGGACGCCCACGGCGTGACGAAGCTGCGCGAGGCCGGGGGCGTGCTGCTCGGCAAGCTGGCGACGCATGAATTCGCGACGGGCGGTCCCTCCTGGGACCTGCCCTGGCCGCCGGCGCGCAATCCCTGGGACATCGCGCGGTTCCCGGGCGGCTCGTCCAGCGGATCGGGCGCAGCGGTGGCGGCCGGCCTGGCGCCGGGGGCGATGGGGTCGGACACGGGCGGGTCCATCCGCCTGCCCGCGGCCTTCTGCGGCACGGCGGGCATCAAGCCGACCTATGGCCGCATCAGCAAGCGTGGCGTGCTGCCGCTGTCCTATACGCTGGACAATGCCGGCCCGCTGGCCTGGACGGTCGAGGACTGCGCGATCCTGACGCAGATCACCGCCGGCTACGATCCGCTCGATCCCGGCAGCGTCGACCTGCCGGTGCCGGACTACCGTGCCACGCTGGGCGAAGGCATCAAGGGGATGCGCATCGGGCTGGTGCGGCACTGGTACGAGACGGACCGCCGCGCCTCCGACGAGGCGATCGCGGCGATGGATGCGGCGATGGAGGTGCTGCGCGGCCTCGGCGCCGAGGTGGTGGAGATCACGCTGCGACCGCTGGCCGAGTACCAGGCCTGCATGCGCATCACCGCGCTGGCGGAGAGCTTCGCGATCCATGCGGATCATCTCCGCAGCCGGCCGCAGGATTATGGCGAGGTCTTCCGCTACCGGATCTTCCCGGGCTCCATGGTGACCGGCACGCAATACGTCACGGCGCAGCGCCTGCAGCGGATCTTGACGCAGGGCATGCTGGACGCCTTCGGCCAGGTCGACGTGCTGGTGACAAGCTCCACCTGGGGCGAGGCGCCGGTGATGGCGCCGATGCGCGCGGAGGCCAACTTCGCCGCGCCGCCGCTGACCAATCCGTGGAACGTCTCGCAACTGCCGGCGCTGTCGCTGTGCAACGGCTTCTCCAAGGCGGGTATGCCGCTGTCGATGCAGATCGCGGCGCGGCCCTTCGACGAGGCGACGGTGTTCCGCATCGGCCATGCCTACGAACAGGCGACGCCCTGGCGGGCGAAGCGGCCCATGGTGCCGACGACGCCGATCAACGACAGCGCGGCGGACCAGTCCGCGCCGCCGCCCTCCGACGCGGCGCGGGCGGCCTATGGCGCGCTGGCGGGGCTGGCCGGCATCAGCGTGGATGAGAGGCAGTTCGCGCAGCTCTGCGAGGCGCTGCCGCATGTGGAGGCGATGGCGGAAGTGCTGCCCGGCGACCTGCCCTTCTGGGCGGAGCTTGCCAACAGCGCCTCCTTCGTCGGGGAGTGAGCGCGATGGACCTGCATTACCTGACCATCGCCGAGGCGTCGGCGCTGATCGCTTCGCGCAAGCTTTCCCCGGTTGACCTGACGAAGGCCTTCCTCGCGCGGATCGAGGCGCTGGACGGGCGGCTGAACAGCTACCTGCTGGTGACGGCAGGTCACGCCCTGGCGCAGGCGAAGGCCGCCGAGGCGGAGATCGCGGCGGGGAAGTACCGTGGGCCGCTGCACGGCATCCCCTATGCGCTGAAGGACATCTACTGCACCGCGGGCATCCGCACGACGGGGCATTCGCGCAGCGCCATCGACTACGTCCCGACCGAGGACGCGGAGACGGTGGCGCGGCTGACCAAGGCGGGCGCGGTGCTGCTCGGCAAGCTGGCGACGCATGAATTCGCGCATGGCGGGCCCAGCTTCGATCTGCCCTGGCCGCCGGCGCGGAACCCCTGGGATCTCGGTCGCATCACCGGCGGGTCGTCCAGCGGTTCCGGCGCCTCGGTGGCGGCGGGGCTGGCGATGGCGGCGATGGGCTCGGATACGGGTGGCTCCATCCGCAACCCGGCCGCGCTCTGCGGCCTGGCGGGGCTGAAGCCGACCTATGGGCTGGTCTCCCGCCGCGGCGTCTGGACCAACAGCTTCTCCTACGACCATGCGGGGCCGATGGCCTGGACGGTCGAGGATTGCGCGCTGCTGATGCAGGTGCTGGCCGGGCACGACCCGGGCGATCCGGCGAGCGCGAAGGTGGCGGTGCCGGACTACCGCGCGGCGCTGGGCGGCGACCTGAAGGGCATGCGGATCGGCGTGCTGCGGCACCAGTACGAGGTCGAGGTGCCGGTCGCCGACGCGGTGAAGACCGCGATGGAGGAGGCCTTCGCCGTGCTGCGCGGCCTCGGCGCGGAGCTGGAGGATGTCCGCATCCGCCCGGCCATGGACTATTGCGACGTGAAGATCATCGGCGCGGAGAGCGAGCTCTACGCCGTGCACGAGCCCGGGCTGAAGCGGAACCCGGGGCTGTTCGGGGAGGATTTCCTCGGCCGGTCCCTCGCCGCCATCCTGATCCGGGGCGAGGACGTGCTCGCCTCCCAGCGGGAGCGGCGCATCATGATCGAGGAAGCGCGGCCGCTCTGGCAGCGCTACGACGCCATCATCACCGCAGGCCCCGGCCCGGCGGCGCCCTTCGAGGCCTGGCGGACGATCCAGTTCTGGCAGAAGGCCTCGCTGACGACGCCCTGGAACGTGCTCGGCGGGCCGTCGCTGGCGCAGTGCATCGGCTACACGGCGGACGGCCTGCCGATGGCGATGCAGGTGCAGGGGCGGCCCTTCGCCGACGCGCAGGTGATGCGAATCGCGCATGCCTACGAGAAGGCGACTGTCTGGCGCGCCCGCCGGCCCGTGGTGGCCGAGGTCGCCCCGCCGCTGCCCCCGGTGCCGGACCCGACGCCGGCCGAGGTGACGGCTGCGGAGCGTGACGCGATCGCGCTGGTCGCGCGCCGCGCCGGCCTCACGCTGAACGACCGGCAGTTCGAGTTGCTGGCCGCCGCCGCGCCCTATGTCTGGGCCATGGCGGGGCGCCTGCGGACGAAGCGCCCCTTCACCAACGAGCCCGCCAACACCTTCCGCTGGACCGGCTACACCGGCCCCGGCGCCAGTATGCTGGGCTGACCGCCGCCGTTACCGGGACGCGCTGCGCGGCACGTCCCGGAACGGCTTCGTCGCGTCGGAGTTCGGCTCCTTCGGCATGCCGAGCACGCGCTCGGAGATGATGTTGCGCTGGATCTCGTCCGTCCCGCCGGCGAGCGAGATGGCGGGGACGGAGACCAGCACCTCCGCGATCACGCCCTCCATCGGCCCGTCCTCGCCGGCCAGCAGCGCGTCGGCGCCGGAAAGCTGCGTGTGCACCCGCGCCGCCGCCCGCGCGACATGGCTGAGCACGAGCTTGCCGAGCGATCCTTCCGGCCCTGGCGGCTTGCCCGCGGCCTGGGCGACGCGGGCGCGACGGGCCGTCCATTCCGCGGTCTTCGACAGGATCATCAGCTTGGCGATCTCCTGCCGCACGACGGGATCGTCGATCTTCCCCGTCTCCTTCGCGCGTTGGATCACCAGATCGACCCGGCCGCGGCGCTGCGGGTACCACTTGTACGGCTCCTGCACCGTCGCGATCTCGGTGCGCTCCTCGGCGTAGCAGCGGCCGGGGCGGTCATAGCCGGTGCTGTCGTTGCGCAGGCCGTCGGCGCTGCGGCGTTCGTGCATCAGCGTCGTCGTCGTGACGGCCCAGCCCTTGCCGACCTCGCTGACGAGGTGCTCGGGTGGGATCTCCGCATCCGTGATGAAGACCTGGTTGAAGCTGGCATGGCCGTTCATCTGGCGGATCTGGTGCACCTGCACGGCGGGCTGGCGCATGTCCATGATGAAGTAGGACAGGCCCTTGTGCTTCGGCGCATCCCAGTCCGTGCGGGCCAGCAGCAGCCCCCAGTCGGCGTGATGGGCGGAGGAGGTCCAGACCTTCTGACCGTTGATCACCCAGCGATTGCCCTTGAAGTCGGCGCGGGTGGTGGCGGCCGCGACGTCCGATCCGCTGCCGGGCTCGGAGAAGAGCTGGCACCAGGTGTCCTCGCCGGTCAGCGACCGGCGCAGGAACTTCTCCTTCTGCAGGTCGGTGCCGTGTTCCAGGATCGTCGCGGCGGCGAGGCGGCGGATGCCCGCGGTGGCGACGCCGACGGCGCCGATGCGCTGGAACTCCTCGTCGATCACGGGCAGTAGGCCCGTCGGCATGTCCTGGCCGTACCAGCGGCTCGGCCAGTGCGGCACGCCCCAGCCTGAGTCGATCAGCTTGTTGCGCCATTCGACCAGGCCGTAGTCGGGGTTCCAGTTCGCCTCCAGCCAGGTGCGGACGGCGGCACGGACGCTCTCTTCGGTGAACTCCATCGTCGCGTCCTCCCCTATGCCGCCCAGTTGCGCATCATGGCGTCGCGGTGCGCGTGGGCATCGCCGAACAGCACCTCCGACCCCTTGGCGCGCTTGAACCAGAGCTGGGTGTCGTTGTCCCAGGTGAAGCCGATGCCGCCATGGATCTGCACGGCGTGGATCGCGGTCTGCAGATAGGCCTCGGACGCGCTGGCCTTCGCCAGGTGGCAGACCATGGCCAGGTCGTCGTCGCCCTCGTCCAGCGCCGCGGCGGCGTAGTAGGCGGCGGCCTTGGCCAGTTCGACACCCACCAGCATGTCGGCCGCCTTGTGCTTCAGCGACTGGAAGGACGCGATGGGCCGGCCGAACTGGTAGCGCATCTTCGCGTAGGCAAGGCTGTCCTCGCGCAGCCGCTCGGCGCCGCCGACCATCTCGTTCGCCAGCATAGCCGCGGCCTGCAGCATGGTCCGCGCGAAGGGCTCCGCGGCGCTGCCGGGCGTGCCGAGCGGGGTCGCCGCGACGCCCGCGAAGGTCAGCCGCGCGAGGCGCCGCGTGGTGTCGATCGTCTTCAGCGCCCGCCGCGCCAGCCCAGGCGCGTTGCCGGCGACGGTGAAGAAGGACAGCCCCTGCGGCCCGCGCGCCAGCACGACGATCAGGTCCGCCGTCGCGCCGTCCAGCACGTAGCTCTTGCCGCCATCGAGGCGCCAGCCGTCGCCGCTCCGCGTCGCGGTCAGCGACACATCCGCCGCATCCCAGCCGCCGCCGTCCTCCGCCACCGCCAGGGTCGCCACCGTGTCGCCGGCGGCGATGCCGGGCAGCAGCGCCGCCTGCTCATCCTCGGTGCCCGCATTCATGATGGCGCTGGCGGCCAATGCCGTCGCCAGCAGCGGCGCGCAGAGCAGCGCGCGGCCCGCCTCCTCCAGCACGATGCCGAGTTCCGAATAGCCGAAGCCCTGGCCGCCATGGGCTTCCGGCACATGCACAGCGGTCAGGCCGAGTTCCGTGTTCAGCGCGCGCCATCCGGCGCGGTCCCAGCCATCCGGGCTTTCCATCAGCTTGCGGACCTCGGTGGTGGGGGAGCGGTCGGTGAGGAAGCGCCGCAGCACGGTGCGGAACTCCTCCTGCTCGCCCGAGAAGCCGAATTTCATGGGCCGTATCCTCCTGCGGCGGCCATGCTAGGACGGGTTCGCGCCAGGGGCGAGGGAGGGCAGAATGATCGAGCACGCCAAGGTGGAGACCGGCCCCGGCCTCGTCTTCGACGTGGCGCTGGCGGGACCGCAGGACGGGCCGCTGGTGCTGATGCTGCACGGCTTCGCCGTCTCCTGGCACATCTACGGTGATCAGCTTCCCGCCCTGGGCGCCGCCGGCTTCCGCGCCATGGCGCCGAGCCAGCGCGGCTATTCCCCCGGCGCCCGGCCCGACCCCGCGGTCTTCGCCCACTACGACATCGACCTGCTGATCGCCGATGCCCTGGCGCTGGCCGACAAGGTCGGCGGCGCGGGCTGCCGCTTCCACCTCGTCGGCCATGACTGGGGCGGGAGCCTGTCCTGGGAGATCGCCGCGCGCTGGCCGGAGCGCGTCGGCACGCTGACCATGTTCTCCCGCCCGCATCCGCTCTCCTTCGCCCGCGCGCTGGAGCAGGACCCGGAGCAGCCGCACCGGTCGCGCCACCACAAGGCCTTCCTCGACCCCGGCGCCGCGGCGGTGGTGCTGGCGGACGACTGCGCCTGGCTGCGCGTGCGCCACGCCGCGCAGCACGTGCCGAAGCAGAAGACGGAGATGCACCTCTCCGTCCTCGGCAACCCGGGTGCGATGGAGGCCGCGCTCGCCTGGTACCGGGCCCGTGGCAAGGTGCATCGCCCGATCGACACGGTCACCGTCCCCACCCTCTACGTCTGGGGGGAGGAGGACGACACGGTCGGCCGCATGGCCGCGGAGGGAACGCGCGACTTCGTGACGGGCCCCTACCAGTTCGCCGCCCTGCCCGGCGTCGGCCACTACCCGCCGGACCAGGTGCCGGATCAGGCGAATGCGCTGATGCTCGCGCATCTCGCGCGGCATCCGTTGTAGGCACCGGCCCGTCTCGCGCGGCATCCGTTGTGGGCCCGCGCGCGAGACGATAGGGAAGTCAGGCTGGAACCGTGCCGGGAGGAAACATGCGCCGCCGCCAGATGCTTGCCACCGCCGCTGCGCTGGGTGTCGCGCCCGCCTTCGCCGCGCGGGCGGAGCAGCTTTTCGCCAGCCTCTACATGTTCATCCCCGCGGGGCCGGGCGGCGGCTGGGACGGGCTTGGCCGCGCGATCGAGCAGGCGGCACGCCAGGCCGGGCTGGTCGGCACCTTCCAGTTCGAGAACGTGGGCGGCGCCGGCGGCACGGTCGGCCTGCCGCGCTTCGTCGCGCAGCGCCGCGGCCGGCCGGATGCGCTGATGGTCGCGGGCAGCGTCATGGTCGGCGCGACGCTGACCAACAAGACGCCCGTCGGCATCAAGGACGTCACGCCGATCGCCCGCATGACGGAGGAGATCGGCGTGGTCGTCGTGCCGTCCTCCTCCGACATCCAGGACATCAAGGGCTTCCTCGCGGCGCTGAAGGCCAATCCCGGCGGCACATCGGTCGCCGGCGGCAGCGCGGGCGGGACGGACCACATCACGCTCGGGCTGATCCTGAAGGCGCTGGGCCGCAACGCCCGGGAAGGGTCCTATGTCGCCTTCGCCGGCGGCGGGCCGGCCAATGCCGCGATCCTCGGCGCGCAGGTGAAGGCGGGCATCTCCGGCTATTCGGAGTTCGCCGAGCAGATCAAGGCCGGCCGGATGCGGGCCCTTGCGACGACCGGCGAGACGCGCAGCGACCCCGCCATCCCGACCTTGAAGGAAAGCGGTGTCGAGGTGGTGATGAGCAACTGGCGCGGCGTCTTCGCCCCGCCGGCCATCCGCCCCGACGCCGCGGCAAAGCTCGTGAAGCTGATGACGGACATCCATGCCAGCGCCGGCTGGAAGGAGATCCTGAAGACCCGCGGCTGGGACGACGCCTTCCTGACCGGCGAGGGTTTCGCGCAGTTCCTCGAGAAGGACCGCGCGCAGACCGAGGCGGTGCTGAAGGAGATCGGCCTCGCATGAGGCGGCGCGGGCTGCTGCTGGCGACAGGCGGCCTGCTCGCGGCGCCGGCCCTGGCGCAGCCGATGCTGCCGCAGCTTTCGATCTTCGTGCCCGCCAATCCCGGCGGCGGCTGGGACGGGCTGGCGCGGGGCATCGAGCAGGTGGTGCGCGGCGAGGGCCTGGTCGGGCGCGTCGGGCTTGAACACGTGGCCGGCGCGGCCGGCACGGTCGGCCTGCCCCGCTTCGTGACGCAACGCCGCGCGCGGGCGGACAGCCTCTTCGTCGGCGGCACGGCGCTGGTCGGCGCCGCCATCACCAACCGCTCGCCGCTCACGCTCGCGGACCTGCCGCCAGTGGCGCGGCTGACCGAGGAAGCGGGCGTCGTCGTCGCGCCCATGGGCCAGGGGCATTTCCCGGACATCGCGGCGCTGCTGGAGGCGCTGCGGGCCGACCCCGGCGCGGTGCCGGTCTCCGGCGCCGGCGGCGGCACGCCGGACCATGTGACGCTCGGGCTGATCGTGCAGGCGCTGGGGCGCAACGCCATCGAGGCGCGGCTGGCGGCCTTCCCGGGCGGCGGCGCGGCGCAGGCGGCGGTGGTCGGCGGGCAGGTGCGCGCCGCCATCGGGGGCTGGGGCGAGTACGAGCAGTTGATCAGGGCCGGCCGGTTGCGCGCGCTGGCAACCACGGGGGCGGAGCGCATCGACCCGGCCGTGCCGACCCTGCGCGAGGCTGGCATCGCCGTGGTGGTGACGAATTGGCGCGGCGTCTTCGGCGCGCCGGGCGTGCGGCCCGATGCCATGATCGCGCTGATGCAGGCCATGCACGAACGCCCCGCCTGGGGTGCGCTGCTGCGCGAGAGGGGCTGGGCCGACGCCTTCCTGACCGGGCCCGCCTTCGCGGCGTTCCTGGAAACCGACCGCGTGCAGACCCGGGCGGTGCTGGAGGAGCTGGGATTGGCATGAGCCGCGACGATCCGAGTTCCCTCTGGCCCGACATCTGGGTCGGGGTCTTCGTCCTCCTGCTCGGCGCGCTGGCGCTGTGGCAGGCGATGGTGATTCCCGTCACCCCGCTCTACGGCCAGGTCGGGCCGAAGGCGGTGCCCTTCGTGGTGGCGGGCGGCCTGATCGTGCTGGGGGGCTGCCTGCTGTTCGTCGCGCTGCGCGGCGGCTGGTCCTGGGCGATGGAAGACATCGACGAGCCGCCGAACATGCGGGCGTTGATGCTGATGGGCGCCGGGCTGCTCGCGAACCTGGCGCTGATCGGGTTCTTCGGCTTCTCGCTGGCGGCAACGGCGCAATTCGTGCTGGTGGCGGCGGCCTTCGGGTCGCGCAGCATCCTGCGCGACCTGATGCTGGCGCTGGTGCTGACCTTGGCGGTCTGGTTCCTCTTCGTCGAGGCGCTGGGGGTCAATATCGGCGCTGGGCTGCTGGAGCAGGGCGTGCTGAAGCTGCTGGGTCGGGAGATTCCCTAGCGTGGATCCTATCGCGGGCCTCTCCCTCGGCTTCTCCAACGCGCTCACCGCGACCAACCTGGGCTGGGCGCTGCTGGGTTGCTTCCTCGGTACCGCCGTCGGCGTGCTGCCCGGCATCGGGCCGGCGCTGACCATCGCGCTGCTGCTGCCCATCACCTTCCAGGTCGAGGCGACGGGCGCCTTCATCCTGTTCTGCGGCGTCTTCTACGGCGCGATGTACGGCGGATCGACCACCTCGATCCTGCTGAACACGCCGGGCGAATCGGGCTCCATCATCACCGCGCTGGAAGGCGCCAAGATGGCGCGCAGCGGGCGCGCGGGGCCGGCGCTGGCGACCGCCGCGATCGGCAGCTTCGTCGCCGGCACCATCGGGACGCTGGGGATCAGCTTCCTCGGGCCGCTGGTGGTGGAATTCGCGCTGAAGCTGGGGCCGGCGGAATACTTCGCGCTGATGGTGCTGTGCTTCGTCACCGTCTCCGCCGTGCTGGGCGGCAGCGCGCTGCGCGGCCTGACCAGCCTGTTCTTCGGGCTGATGCTGGGGCTGGTGGGGATCGACCTGCAGACCGGCCAGCCGCGCCTGACCTTCGGCATCCCGGAACTGCTGGATGGCGTGAACGTGGTGCTGGTCGCCGTCGCGCTGTTCGCGGTGGGGGAGACGCTCTACCTCGCCTGGCGGCACCATGAGGCGAAGGCCGAGGTGCGCCGGGTCGGCAGCATCATGATGTCGCGGTCCGACTTTCGGCGCAGCGTCGGGCCCTGGTTCCGTGGGTCCTTCCTGGGCTTCCCCTTCGGCGTGCTGCCGGCCGGTGGCACCGAGATGCCGACCATGCTGAGCTACTACGCGGAGCGGAAGCTGGCCTCCCCCGAGGCGAAGGAGGAATTCGGCACCACCGGCGCCATCGAGGGCGTGGCCGGGCCGGAGGCGGCGAACAACGCCGCTGCCGCGGGCATCCTGGTGCCGATGCTCACCCTGGGCCTGCCGACCAGCGCCACGGCCGCCATCATGCTCAGCGCCTTCCAGAGCTACGGCATCAACCCCGGGCCCCTGCTGTTCGAGCAGCAGGGCGCGCTGGTCTGGACGCTGATCGCCAGCCTCTACGTGGCGAATGTGATGCTGGTGGTGCTGAACCTGCCGCTGGTCGGGCTCTGGGCCCGGATCCTGAAGATCCCGCAGCCGCAGCTCTACGCCGGCATCCTGGTCTTCGCGACGATCGGCACCTACGGGATCTCGAACTCCGTCACCGACCTGATCCTGCTCTACGGCATCGGCATCATCGGCATGTTCATGCGGCGCTTCGACTTCCCGACGGCGCCGGTGGTGATCGGGATGATCCTGGGGCCGATGGCGGAACAGGCGATGCGCCAGGCGCTGACCATCAGCCAGGGCGACTGGAGCACCTTCGTCACCCGGCCCGGCAGCGCGGTGATCCTGACGCTGGCGGTGGCGGCGCTGGTGGGGCCGCGGGTCTATGGGGTGTGGGCGCGCAGGGCGGACGGGTAACGCGGCGAAGGACGACTTTCCGCGTTGCGCGAATATTCTCATTGCGCGAAAGGCCGCTTCGACCTATCGGTCCACCATGGATCTGCAGACCTTCCAGTCTCAGCGTAAGCTCAGCCTCAGCGCGCTCGCGCGCTTGCTTGGCAGACCGGTCAGCACCGTTCATGGCTGGGTCAACGGCACGCGCCGCCCTGACTGGGCGAGCCTGGCCGATATCGCACGGGCGACCGACGGCGCCGTGACCGCCAACGACTTCCAGCACCCGACCGTCGCGCCGAAGCCGGGCTTCGCGGAAGCGCAGGCGCCGCTCGTCGATCAGGCATCGGCCCTGGGCCTCGACCCCGCCGCCATCGCCGAGGCAGCGCTGCGCAAGGCCATAAGCGACGAGAAGGCTCGCCGCTGGGTGGAGGAGAACCGCGCGGCGATCGAGGCCTACAACCGCTACTTCGAGGAGAACGACACGCCCCTGGCGCAATACCGCGCCTTTTGATGTCGCCCTTCCACTACTACGCCGGCCGAAACGGGGCACGCTTCCTGCTGGATGTCCAGTCCTCGCAACTCGACCACGTCGCCACGCGGGTCGTCGTGCCGCTGGTCGCGGCCGGGGAGCGGTTCGCAGGCTTTGCCGACCTGAACCCCATCCTGCATGTCGCGGGACAGCCCGTCGTGATGATGACGACGCTCATCGCCGCCGTCCCCCGCCGCACCCTCGGCCGCCCCGTCGGCAACCTCCTCGACCAGGCCGACGACATCACCCGTGCCCTGAACATCCTGCTGACGGGGTTCTGACCATGGCCGTCCTCCGCTTCCGCACCGCGCGCTTCGACACGGCGCAGGAGACGCCGAACCCGACCAACCCGATCTTCGGCGAATCCCTGCTGGCCTGGCTGCGGGAGCGCCTGGCCCCCGCGCAT
>JAIYAI010000673.1 GCA_027489135.1 Acetobacteraceae bacterium | reverse complement strand
TCTTCATGTTCACCGACACGTTGCCGCCCGAGAGGTGGAAGCTGATCGTGTCGAAGCCGGCGCCGCCGACCACGCTGTCGCGGCCGCCGGTGCCGACGTTCAGCAGGTTGTCCGCCGCGTTGCCGGTCAGGCTGTCGTCGAAGCCGGAGCCGACCAGGCCCTCGAAGCCGGCCAGGGTGTCGTTGCCCTGGCCCGTCGCCTGCCCGGTCAGCAGGTTCGCCACAACGCCGTTACCGGCAGTGCTGTAGGACGCCACGTCGAAGCCGAGGCCGCCCGTCAGGGCATCATCGCCCTCGCCGCCCTGCACCGTATCGTCGCCGGCGCCGCCATCGATGACGTCGTCGCCGTCATTGCCGCCGAGCCAGTTGGCGGCGCCGTCGCCCAGCAGGCTGTCGCTGAAGGTAGACCCTTTGACCGCCTCGATCGCGATCAGGGTTGAAAGCGACACCGCCTCCACACCTGTCACGAGGTTCACGTTCACATTCCCGGCGCGGAAGCTGAAGTCTGCCGTATCGAATCCCGTGTCGCCGTCGATCGTATCGCGCCCCTCGGAACTGATCAGCGAATCGTTCAGCTCCTTCCCCTCGAAAAGATCGTTTCCTGGAGAGGAGGGAACATCCGACAGGGTGTCGTTGCCACTACCGCCGGTAAGCGTTGCGTCGGCCATACTACCCCCTCATGTCGAGCGCGCGCCTCACGGCCGCCGCACTGACCTAAACAAAGCGCCAGCAAGGCGCAGCTTCGCCCTGTTTAATAAGGGCTTTACCTTATGCAGAGAAGGCGGACCCGCGTCGCATAATGTAAACACCCTCGCGTCAAGGCCCTGGATTCCCATCGCGCCAGCGCGACATTTTTGCAACAGTCCGCAAATTCTCGCCCGATCGCAGTTGGGTGATGCCACCCAGATGCGCTGCATGCGAATGCCCGATTCACCCTATACACGCAATGGTTGCATGGTGCGCCGCGGCATCAAGCCGTCGCCAAGTGCGGCTTTCGCGCCGTTCCGACGTCCAGATCACCTTCGGCGCGGGGCCGGAAGACCGGCTCAAAGGCCGGTTCGAGTGCTGTAATGAGATGTCACCCCGGGACCATTGCTCGTTGACCCTCCTGAAAGCTTTGGTTACGTGTTGGGCAGCAGGGCGGCAGTGCCGCTAATCGACGTAGCTGGGGGTTGAGCCATGGCTGATTTTGCTTCGCTGATCGGTGGTGGGCCGACATTCCCGATTGATGACGCCAATCCGAATGATGCGGTCGCTTACTTCTGGAACACCGGATCCGGTTTCGAGGACATGGGCGCCCAGGGTGACCAGTGGACCAGCGGCGCTGGTGCTGGTCCGGTGACCGTCGGCGGTGGTGACGGCAACGACACCGTCATCGGCAACGGCACCGGGGATGATCTGCTGTCCGGCCAGAACGGCAACGACACGATCCTTGCCTCGACCAACAACACTTTGCCCGGTGGTGGCAACTCCACGGTGTCGGGCGGTTCGGGGAACGACTCGCTCGGCGGCAGTTCCGGCGATAACGTCCTCGATGGTGGCATCGGCGACGATACCATGCTGGGCGGTTCCGGCGACGACCAGATGAACGGCAGCGACGGCAACGATTCGGTTGCCGGTGAAGCCGGGGATGACGTGCTGTTCGGTGCCTCCGGAAACGATACGCTGCTGGGTGGTAGCGACGATGACTACCTCAACGGCATGTCGGGCGCGGACTTTCTTTCCGGTGATGGTGGTAACGATACCCTCTATGGTGGTTCGGGTAACGATGTCTTCTTCTTCGATGACAACTTCGGCAGCGACGTGATCAAGGACTTCGCCACGGGCGACCAGATCTGGATCACAACCAACATCAACGGGCTGCCGATCGACAAGGCGAACGACCTCAAGGCCTATGTCAGCGGTGGCACTGATCCCGACACCGACCAGCCCTATACGCTTCTCACCCTCGGGTCGGACGTCATCCGGATCGACAACATCGACTCCGCAAGCTTCTCGGCGAACATCTCGACCTACATCAAGATCCAGCCTTAAGGATCTCCTGCTATCCCTGCACGGTTAGCGGGGAAGGAGCCTTACCTGAGCACCATGGTCAACAGACCGGCGGCGTCGAAAGATGCCGCCGCAATGCTTTCAGCCCTGCAGATCGCCCTCTCGCCCGGGATCGTTCTGCTCGTCTTCCCAGCAAGCTCGCACGCCCTCGACCTGCCCAGCCTCATCCTCCGCTCCGCGGAAGGGCCGGTGGCACCGCCGCTCGCCTGGCAACGCCTGAACACGGCCTTCGGCCCGTCTCTTGTGCTGATCGCCCGCGCCCAAGCGGCGTTGGCGACCGGCTCCCATCTGGCGCTGACGGATGGGCAGGGCGTTACCCTCGATCTGCTCGTCACCCCGCCGGTCGACCTTCCGCATGCGACCGAGGGCCTGTCCGCCGCCGCCGTGCTGGGCCTGCTCCACTTCATCGCCTCGAAGGCCACGGGCACGCTCCGCCACAGTGACGACGAGGGCCTGGCGGAGACCTGCCACGCTGCGGCGCAGGCGGTGATGTCGCCGGGACGCACCGCCATCCCGGTCGCCTTGTGCGGCCTCGACATGGTCATGTGGTCGCTTCCCGATGGCGTCCCGCCCCGCAGCACAACCTGCTACGCGCTAAGCCACCGCCGCCTGCGCCGGGTCCAGATCCATGGCAGCATCGCCATCCTGAGGGACCGGCAGTTCGAGGACGGCTATCTCCTGGTCGCCGGCACCGATGGGCCCATCCATCTGGCCCCCGCCGGCGGACGGCTGCCGGCACTGGCCGAACTCGGCCGCTCCAAGGATGTCGAGAGCCGGACCTATTATCGCCGCGGCCTGGCCGAGCTGGCCCGCCGGGCAGCGTCCGAGCCCGCTGCAAGGCGTCTGTTGCGTGACCTCCAGCTGCTGGCGCCGACCGCGAAGGCGCATCGGATCATGCAGCCGGCCCGCCCGTTCGGCGCGGCGCTCGAACTCGGGCTCTGCGACCATGGCGGCGGCGCGTTCATCCGAGGCTGGTTGCGGGATCCGCTGGGCATCGTGTCTGGCATGTCCCTACGCTCGGATTACGGGGAGGTCCGCCTCGACCTCGACAGCATGGGCCGCTTCGCGCGCCCCGACGTGGCGGAGACCTACCGCGACTCGCCGTTCGGCGGCATCGGTCCGAAGGCCGGGTTCGTGGCGCATCTGGCCGACGTGGCGGTACGGCCGGTCGCGCAATGGAGCATGCGGGTCGAGCTGACCACCGGCGACTCGGCCATGCTGGTCGCGCCGCCCGCCATCCTGCATCCACGCGGGGCGCGGGAAGCGGTGCTGAGCGCAGTCCCGCCTTCCGAGATTACGCCTGCCCTGATGCGTGACTGTATCGCCCCGGCGGTCGCGCCGCTGCATGCGGCTGTGCTGGCACAGCAGGCCGCGCCGGAGGTCATCGTTCTCGGTACGCGGCCGGCCAATCCGGCGCTCTCCATCGTCGTGCCGCTCTACCGGAACCTGCGCTTCCTCCGCCATCAGTATGCGAACTTCGCCCGCAACCCCGCCGTCCGCGCGGTTGCGGAACTGATCTATGTCCTCGATTCGCCGGAACAGCAGGCGGATGTAGAGCACGCCTTGCGCGGATTGCACGGACTCTACGGTATGCCCCTCACCTTGATCGTGCAGAGCAGCAATTTCGGCTACGCCAGCGCCTGCAACGCGGGCGCGATCGTAGCCCAGGGCGCCATCCTCCTGATGCTGAACTCGGACGTCATCCCGGCAGGCCGCGGCTGGCTGCAGCCGATGCTGGAGGCGCTGGGCACGGATCCAAGCCTTGTGGCGGTCGGCCCCAAACTGCTCTTCGAGGACGATTCGCTGCAGCACGCAGGCCTCTTCTTCGAGCTCGGCGCGTTCGGCGAATGGTACAATAATCACTATTTTAAGGGATTTCCTCGATGCTATCCCGCAGCGCAGCAGGCGCGGCGCGTCCCCGGGGTGACCGGGGCAGCGCTTTGCGTCCGCCGCGCGGCCTATGAAGCGGTCGACGGCTTCACCACGGACTACGTCATCGGCGACTACGAGGATTCCGATCTTTGCCTGAAGCTGCGGGAAAAGGGCGGCGAGATCGGTTACGTGCCCGGGGCCGAACTCTACCACTTCGAACGCCAGTCGATCCGCGACCACACCGGCTATACCCATAGCCTTGCCTCGGCCTACAACAGACAGATGCATCACCGCCGCTGGTCCGCCGCCATCGAGGAACTGATGGCCCGCATGGGCCCCGATCAGGCGCGCCGCCGGGACCGGCAGGGCTGAGCCCGATGCGCCTGCTGGTGCTCTGCCACAATCATCCTGACCTCCAGGCCGGCGGGACCGAGGTGGTCGCGCGGACCCTCTTCCGGGAGTTGCGCGACCGCCACGGGGTGGAAGGCCTGTTTCTAGCGGCCGTCACTGCAACCCATCGCGAACGCCGTCCCGGCACCCTGCTGCAGGCCATCGGCCAACATCCGGACGAGATGCTGGTCTGGCTCGGCCAGTTCGATCGCTTCTT
The DNA here is from genome assembly GCA_027489135.1 of Acetobacteraceae bacterium. Classification (GTDB taxonomy): domain Bacteria; phylum Pseudomonadota; class Alphaproteobacteria; order Acetobacterales; family Acetobacteraceae; genus JAIEOP01. The sequence goes on along the minus strand of JAIYAI010000673.1, from coordinate 5,363 downwards.
CCTGTCGCAGCCCGATACCTACGGTCTCGCCACGCTGGCCGGCCTGGTCGAGGACCTCGACCCGGACGTGATCCACGTGCACCACCCGCTGCTTTTCGGGGTGGAGACCCTGGACCTGCTGCGGCGGACCGCGCCTCGGGCGCGGCTGATCTTCACGGCGCATGATTTCTTTCCGCTCTGCCCGCAGGAAGGCCAACTCCTCACCACCGATGGCAGGCTTTGCCAAGGCCCGACCCTCGATGCCTGCCAGCGCTGCTTTCCCAGCCGGCCTGCCGCCGATTTCGTCCTGCGCAGCCTGGCGCTGCGGGATGCCTTCCGCGGCGTCGACCTGATGCTCGCGCCCAGCGCCTTCGCGCGGGATCGCTATGTCGCGGCGGGTTGGCCGGCCGAGCGGTTTGCCCTGGTCCCGAACGGCATTGCCGAGGCAATCCCGGCACCGCATCGCGAGATCCGCCACGGCCGCCGCGACCGATTCGGCTTCTTCGGGCACATCAACCGCTTCAAGGGCAGCATGGTGCTGCTCAATGCCTCGCGGCGCCTCACCGAGGCCGGCGTGGAGCACCGTCTGACCCTGAACGGCGGCAGCGCCTATCAGTCCGACGCCTTCATGGACGAGTTCCGCGCCACGCTCGCCGCGGCGCCGGCGGCACGCTACCAGGGGCCCTATACCCCGCCCGAACTGGCGGGGCTCATGGGACAGATCGACTGGGTGGTGGTTCCATCGATCTGGTGGGAGAACGCGCCCCTGGTCGTCCTCGAAGCCTTCCGCCACAGGCGCCCGGTCATCTGCGGCGGTGTCGGCGGCATGGCGGAACTGGTCCGGGACGGCGTCGACGGGCTCCATGCCCCCGTCAACGATCCCCTGGGCGTCGCGCGTGAGATGCGCCGCGCCATCGAGACGGAAGGCCTATGGGATACCCTGGTGGCCGGGATCCGGCAGCCGCCAAGCATCGCTGATGTCGCGCGGCTGCACCTGCAGCATTATCTGGGTGCCTTGACGGAAGCGGCGGCCTAGTTTGCCCCATCGGCACGGGGCGTGCGAAGCACCCCGCCGGCCAGAAGGACATGACGCATGAAGCTGAAGCCGGTTCCTTCCGCGCGACGCTTGACGCGGGACCTGCCGGGCAGCGATGACGCAGCGGGTGAGACGTCACCGGAATCGGATGTCCGGGGGCTGATCGACAACGCAACCGCGGACCGGCTGTATGGCTGGGCATGGGATGCCAGGCATCCCGGTGCGCGGCTCAAGGTGGAACTGCGACTCGCCGGCGAGGTCATCGCCAACACCATCGCCGATTTCGTTCGCCCCGACCTGGCGCGGATGGGCGTTGGCGACGGTTGTCATGCTTTCGAGTTTCCGCTGGTCCCGGCCTGGATCGAGCGCAGGTCGGAGCTGACCGCGGTCGCTTTCGGAGTCGATGGTACCGAGTATCCGGTTGCGATGCGCCTTCGGCGCTCCGACGACACCGCGGGTGCGGCCACGGCGCATATCGTGCGCGCGCTCGAGACCCTGCAAGGGGATCAGGAGGGAATCCGGGCCGAGCTCCGCGCCCTCAGCGAGCGCGCCGAGGGGTTGCCCGACATGGGCGCCGTCGCCGCTATGCGGCACGCCCAGGTCGAGCTGGAGCGAAAGGTCGAACATCTCGAGCTCTGGCTGACGCGACTCGACGCGCGCCTTAGCGACGCGACGATGCAGGCGGAGACCGATGGCGGCGTGCGACTGGACGTCTGGCAGGCGGCGCTGGTCGCGGTGCTTGCCAGCGCCACGAGCGCCGCACTGGCGTTCATCGTCGCCCGGCAGTTCGCGGTCTGGTGATCGGCATGGCTCGGACGAGGCACTGACGGGATGGCACGGGGCGAGCAGACCAGCGCGGAGACGGTCCTGCAGGACGCGATCGACGATGTCCTGAAGGTCGCCCGCGGCTGGTTCTGGGTGGTGGTCGCGCTTGGCGTCACGGCGATGTTCCTCTCCGTCCTGATGCTGACCAACCGCCTCATGTTCTTCACGCTGGTTGCGACCACCCTCGATCCCGACACGCTCGTCGCCGCGGTCGCCCTCATGCTCATCCTCGGCGCGGTTGCGATCGCCTTCGCCAACATCCAGAAGATCTCGATCCTGCGGATCTCGAACTACATGGCGCGGCGGCTCGCGGTCCCGGCGGTCCTGGCGACGGCACAGCGCGCCGGGCGCCCGGAAACGCTGGCGAGCACGGCGCTCAGCGACATCGAGACCATGCGTCAGGCGCTTTCGGGTCCCGGCAGCGCGGCATTGGTCGCGGCGGTGGTGACGCCGCCCCTGCTCGCGCTCGCATTCCTGATCCACTGGATCTTCGGCCTGCTGGCTGTCGCCTACAGCCTCGTCGCGGCACTCCTGAGCCTGTTGATCACCAGGGCCAAGAAGCAGGCCAACGAAGCCTCCGGCGGGGGCCAGGCGCGGGCGACCGGCCTCGCCGCGGATGCGATCCGCTCGGGCGAGGCGGTGCTCGCCATGGGGATGCTGGAGCGTCTTGCCGGCCAATGGATCGAGGTGACGACCGCGGCCGCCGGCGAAGCATGGATCGCAGAGCGCCGGGCAGCCCGTCTGCGCGTCGTGCTCGAGATGATGTTCGGGTCCTTCCGCGGCGTCTTCATCGTCGTGAGCGCCATCCTCATGGCGAATGGCCTGATCACGATCGGTGTCGGCGTCGGCGCTGCCTTCATCATCCTGGCCATCCCGCAGCCATTTGCCGCGGTCGGCGACTTCGCCACCGAGATCGGCGATGGGCTCGCCGCCTGGAAGCGGCTGAAGGACATGGTCCGCGGCAGCGCCATGCCGCCCGATGGGCTGGCCTTCCCGTGCCATGAGGGGCGCCTGACGGTGGAACGCCTCGGGTTCGGGTATCGCGGCCCGACCCCGCCGCTGTTCCGGAACATCGACCTGACGGTCGAACCGGGCGAGATCGTCGCCATCATCGGCCCTTCGGGCAGCGGCAAATCCACCCTTCTGCGGCTGCTGATCGGCATGATGCGTCCGAATAGCGGCGGCGTGTACCTCGATGGATGTTCAGTCGGGCAATGGGACCGACGCGATCTCGCCCGGCATCTCGGCTTCCTGCCGCAGGAAGCCCTGTTGTCGCGCGGCACCGCTGCGGAAGTGATCTCGCGGCTGGAGATCCCCGATATGCCCCTGGTGCTCGATGCCGCCCGGCGCGCCGGCGCGCATGAGACGATCGTCGGCCTGGAGCTCGGCTATGCGACGCCGATCACCGGACAGCACCAGCTCTCCATGGGCCAGCGTCACCGGATCGCCATCGCGCGGGCAGTCTACGGCAGACCCAAGGTCGTGGTGATGGATGAACTCGCCGCGTCGCTGGACCAGGAGGGGGAAGCCGACGTCGCGCGTCTGCTCGCGGTGCTGCGCGACGAAGGGACCGCGGTGATCTTCACGACGCACCGGCCCGGGCTGCTCGGCGTCGCGGATCGTGTCCTGGCGATCCGCAACGGCGCGCTTGTCGCCGCGGGGACGGAGTCCGATGCGCCACGCATCAGCGGACCGAAGCGGCGGCCTGCCCAGATCGCAGCCGCAGGTGCCGGCAAGGGAGGCGCCGCATGATGCGCTTGAAGCCCGGCCGCACACGCGTCACGGGCGTGCCGCGGACAGGGACGCGCTGACATGTCCGGATTCAGCGGCCTGACCGCCGACGGCATGGCAGGACCCGCCCTGGCGGATGGGGACGGCCCTTCCGTCCGGGCGGGCGGGCAGGAGGCGCCGCCCGCGCGCCCCGATCGCGGCAAGCGCTGGGCCGCGGACCGTCCCCGCCGGCCCGTGCCGTTGCGCCGCTATGGGGTGACGCCAAGCGTCGTGCTGACCTTGGCCCTGCTCAGCCTGGCAGCAGAGCTCGGACCCTTCGCCTTCGTCCTGCTGATGCATCATGTCGCGGACGGCGTGATGGAAACGCGCAACTACGACACGCTGATCGGCTTCGTCCTGATCTTCCTGCTTCTCGTCGTCTTGAGCGGCATTTTCCTGAGCTACCGCGGAACGCTGCTCGCCGCGGTCAGCGAGCGGTTCTCGCTGCGGATGCGGGCGGACGCCATGCAGGCCGCGGTGCGCAACGCGGTCGACACCGATCCTGCGGAAGGTCAGGCGCTACTGCAGGACATCAACACGGTGCAGGCCTTCCTGCGCGGCAACGCGCCGACGCTCCCGTTCGACATGCTGGCCACGATCATACCGCTGGCCATGCTGTTCTATCTGGATCGCGTGTTGGGCTACATCGCCCTCGGCGGTATCGTCGCTGCGATCGCCATGGGCTTCCTCATGCATGCGGCAACCAGATCCGCGGCGATCGATGCCCGCAAGCGCCTGAACGAAAGCAACAGCGAACTCAGCGGCCAGCTTGTCCACCCGGATCTGGTACGCGGGCTTGGCATGCTGCAGGCCAGCACCTTGCGCTGGCAGCCGCGCTACGATGGCGCGCTGCGAAGCATGGAGCGCATGCGGATGCGCTCCAGCGCCGTGGAGGGCATGGAGGATTGCGTCGTCCTGGCCTTTGAGGCGGCGATCAAGGTCTATGTCTGCTACCTCATGATCATTCGCGTCGGCACGCTCGGCCTGCTGATGGCGTCCATCTTCCTCACCTTCAGAGTGGTCGGACCCTACAGTGCCCTGGCAAAGACCTGGCAGTCATGGGCCTTCGCCATCCAGGCCTGGCGCCGGATCCAAGATGCGCTTGGCGACTACGCGCCACCGACAGCGACGCCGCCGGAGCCGACCGCTCCGCCTGGCCTCATCATCGAGGCTGCGGGCTTCCACCCGCCGGGCCGCCAGAAGCCAATCATCGGCGACCTCTCCCTTCGCCTCGCGCCGGGGACGGTCGTGACGATCGAAGGGCCGAACGGCGTCGGCAAAAGCACACTGCTGCGTCTCGTGCTCGGCCTCATGCCGCCGACCAGTGGGCGCGTGCTGCTCGATGGTCAGGACACCTACCGTTGCGTCCGGGAGGTCCTGGGTGCCCGCCTCGGCTATCTGCCGCAGGACGTGCAGTTGATCGAGGGATCCGTCTTCCACAACATCGGTCGCGGCCCCGGCGCGCCGCCCGCACTTGTGGTGGCTGCCGCGCGCGCCGCCGGCGCCCACGACATGATCGCCCGCCTGCCCATGGGCTACCAGACACCGTCCGGGCGGACCTCCGGTCTGTCCGCCGGGCAGCGCCGGCTGATCGGCCTTGCCCGCGCGCTTTACGGCGACCCGACGCTGCTTGTACTGGACGAGCCTGAGGTCGGGCTCGACGGCACGTCGCGGATGGCCATGCGCACCGCCGTCGCCGCCGTGCGGGAGCGGGGCGGCATCGTCCTCATCGTCACCCACGAACCCGGCACCT
>JAIYAI010000417.1 GCA_027489135.1 Acetobacteraceae bacterium | reverse complement strand
TCCTGCTGGCCGGCGACGTGTTCACGAAGGACCAGATCGAGAGCTACATCGAGCTCAAGTGGAACGACGTGTACCGCTTCGAGCACACGCCGCACCCGGTCGAGTTCGAGATGTACTACTCCGTCTGATCCCTCGCGGGTTCAGGTTCGTGGGACGCCCCGCCGGCAACGGCGGGGCGTTTCGCATTTTGATGCTGCGCGACAGGATCATTGTGGGCGAGGATGGCGCATGCGCCGCGACGCCCCCCTCGCCCGCCGTGCCGCGCTCGCGGCGGCGGCCCTGACCCTCCTGCCGCGCCGGGCGCTGGCACAGGCCTGGCCGACGCGACCCGTGCGCATCGTGATCGCCTGGCCCGCGGGCGGCAGTTCCGATGCCGTGCTGCGGCTGATGGCGGGGCCGATGGGCGCGGTCCTGGGCCAGTCCGTGGTGCTGGAGAACCGCGCCGGCGCCTCCGGCTCGATCGGCGCCGCGGCGGTCGCGCAGGCGGCGCCGGACGGCTACACCGCGCTGGTCGACGCCAGCACCCAGGCCGTGAACCCGGCGCTGCTGAAGGGCCTCGCCTTCGATTACGCCAGCGCCTTCGTGCCGGTGACGCTGCTCGCCATCGCGCCGCTCCTGGTGCTGGTGCGGGCGGAGGACGGGCCGAGGGACCTGCCCGCCCTGCTGGCGCGGCTGCGGCAAGGCGGTGGCACCTATTCCTCCTCCGGCATCGGCGCGGCGGCGCACCTGGCGAGCGCGATGCTGCTGCGCCAGGCCGGCGGCATCGCGGCGACGCATGTGCCCTATCGTGGCAGCCCGCAGCAGGTGCAGGGCGTTCTGGGCGGGGAGGTGCTGTTCACCTGCGCCACCGTGCCCGCCGCAGCCGGCCTCGTGCGCGACGGACGGCTGCGCGCCCTGGCGACCACCGCCGGCGCGCGGCTCGAGGGCTTTCCCGATGTGCCGACCGTCGCCGAGCAGGGCTTTCCCGGCTTCGCCCTGACCGAGTGGCTGGCCCTGTTCCTGCCGGCCGGGGTGCCGGCCCCGATCGTCGCGAGGCTGGCGGAGGCAGCGCAGGTCGCGCTGGCCGATCCCATGGTGCGCCAGCGCCTCCCCGCCCTCGGCATGCTACCGGCCGCGGAGGGGCCGGCGGCGCTGGCCAGCTTCGTCGTCGACCAGCGCGCGAAGCTGGCGGCGCTGACCCAGGCGGAGAACATCCGCCTCGACTGATCAGGCTTCCAGCTTTTCCCGGAAGGTGCTCGGCACCAGTTCCTTCACCTGCCGCGCCCGCTTTTCCAGCCAGTAGGATTGCGGCGGCGGCACCAGCTTGAACTCGGCATCGACGCCGAGCTTCTGCGCCGCGTCCATCGGCCAGTTCGGGTTGTAGAGAAGCTCGCGCGCCAGCGCGATGAAGTCGGCCTCGCCGCGCTGCAGGATGCCCTCGGCCTGGTCGGCATGCACGATCAGCCCGACCGCCATGGTCTTGATCCCGGTCTCGCGCCGGATCTTCGCCGCATAGGGCACCTGGTAGTTGTAGGTGACCGGTCCCGCGCTCACGACCGGCGAGCCCTTCATGCCGCCCGAGGAGCAGTCGATCACGTCGACGCCCTTGTCCTTCACGATCGCCGAGAGGCGCGAGGACTGGTCCGGATCCCAGCCCGCATCGTCGTCGACCGACAGGCGGAGGAAGAGCGGCTTGCCCTCGGGCCAGTGGCGGCGGACCTCCTCCACGATCTCGATGCAGAAGCGCATGCGGTTCAGCTCCGTCCCGCCATAGTCGTCGTTGCGCAGATTGGAGAAGGGCGAGAGGAACTGGTGCACCAGGTAGCCATGCGCGCCGTGGATCTCCAGCATCTCGAAGCCGGCCTCGTGCGCGCGCCGCGCCGCCTGGCCCCAGTTCAGCACGGTCTGCTGCACCTCGTCGCGCGTCAGGGCGCGCGGCGTGGGATCGCTGGCCGGGGAGTTGACGGCGGAGGAGGAGACGAGTTCCCAGGCCTCCCAGTCGTCGACCTCCGGCTGCGGCGTCAGCGGCGCGCCGCCCTGCCAGGGCCGGAAGCGCCGCGCCTTGCGGCCTGAGTGGCCGAGTTGGATACCCGCCACGCAATCCTGCGCCTTGATGAACTCCACGCAGCGCGCGAGGCCAGGGATATGCGCGTCGTCCCAGAGCCCGAGGTCGCCGATGGTGCCGCAGCCGCGGCGCTCCACCTTCGTGCTCTCCATCATCATCAGCCCTGCGCCACCGGCGGCGTAGCGCCCCGCATTCATCAGGTGCCAGTCCGTCGCGAAGCCCTTCACCGCCGCGTACTGGTGCATCGGCGCGACGACGACGCGGTTCTTGAAGGTGACGTCGCGGATCGTCAGCGGCGTGAAGAGCAGCGGTTGCGCGCCCATGGCGTTGTGTCCTCCGGTTCGGATGGCGCCATGCTACAGGCGCTCGCGAATAGGGAAACCCCGGCATGGGAGGGCGCGGCATGACGGATCGGACACGCGTGGCGCTGGTGACGGGCGGCGCGCGGGGCATCGGCGCCGCCGTCG
>JAIYAI010000626.1 GCA_027489135.1 Acetobacteraceae bacterium | reverse complement strand
GGGCAGGGGCGGGCGGATCTTCACCACATTGGCGAAGGCACCCGCATTGCTGGTGAGGAAGCCGCGATCCTTCAGGGCGTTGATCACGCGCTTGGCCAATTCCATGTCCGGCGATCCGTCCGCGGGATGGACCATCTCGACGCCGATGAAGAGACCATGCCCGCGCACGTCGCCGATGGCATCGCTGGCACCCTTGCGCGCGGTGAGCGCCGCCTTCAGCGCGCCGCCCACCCGCGTCACGTTGCCGCGCAGGTCCCGCTGCTCGATCTCGTCCAGCACCGCCATGCCGACCGCGGCCTGCAGCGGGGAGGATGCGAAGGTGTTGAAGTAGCGCGTCTTGGCGCGGAAGGTCTCGACCAGCGCCCGGCTCGCGGCCGTCGCGGCCAGCGGCAGGCCGTTGCCCATGGGCTTGCCGGTGACGACGATGTCCGGGGTGAAGCCCGTTGCCTCGTAGCCCCACCACTTCCCGGATCGCGCGTAGCCGGCCTGCACCTCGTCGGCGACGACCAGGCCGCCGGCATCGCGCACCATCTTCGCCGCGCGCGCCATGAAGTCGCCCGGGATGTCGGGCAGGCCCTCGTTCGCCAGGATGGAGCACAGGATCAGCGCCGCGACGCCCTGGCCGCTGCGCTTCAGGTCGTCGATCGCCTCGCCCAGCCTGGCGAGATACGCGTCGCACAGCTGCGCCTCGTTCAGGTTCGGCGCGATGGGGCGGTACGTCTCCGGGAAGGGGATGCCGCGCACCGACGGGTCGTGGTGTTCCTGCTGGCGCAGCCGGGTCAGCGCGCCGACCAGTTCGCTGTTGCCGTGATAGGTGGCGTCCGTCGCGATCAGGCCGCGGTTGCCGGTGGCGAAGCGCGCCATGCGCAGCGCGACCGCGTTCGCCTCCGTGCCGCTGCAGCAGATGATGACGCTCTCGATCTCCGGCCCGTGCAGGCCGGCGAGGCGCTCGGCGAAGGCGATCGCGCCCTCGTGCAGGTAGCGGCTGTGGGTGTTCAGCGTGCCCTGCTGCCGCGCCATCGCCTCGACCACGCGCGGGTTGGCGTGCCCGACGCAGGGGACGTTGTTGTACATGTCGACATAGCGGCGGCCGTCGGGGGCGTAGAGATGGACGCCCTCGCCGCGCACCAGGTGCAGCGGGTGCTCGTAGAAGAGCGGCGCGCCGGCGCCAAAGGCGGCATCGCGCCGTGCGAGCAGGTCGGTCATGGCGGTTGCTCCCCGGTCCGGTTGCGGCGCAGCATGGCCCGCGTCCCGGGACGCGACAAGCGTGCGCCCGCTTGGTAGCATCCCCCATCCAGGAGGATCCGAACCATGACCGTCCAGGCCCTCGGCTATGTCGGCGTCACGGCGAAGAGCCCGGAGGATTGGGCCGGCTACGGCACCTCCCTCCTTGGCCTGCACCTCGCCGAACGCAGCGCATCGCAGCTCGTCTTCCGCATGGATGACCGGAAGCAGCGCCTGGTCGTGACGCCGGGCGATACGGACGGCGCCCGCTTCTTCGGCTGGGAAGTCGCCGATGCCGCGGCTCTGGACGCCATGGCGGCACGGCTGGACCGGGCCGGGCACGCCGTCGCGCGCGGTGACCGGGCGCTGGCCGACCAGCGCCGTGTCGCGGGGCTGATCGTCACCCAGGACCCGCTCGGCAACCGCATCGAGATCGTCCATGGCGCCGAGAGCACCGAGGCGCCCTTCGTCCCGGGCCGCAGCATCAGCGGCTTCCGCACCGGCGCCCTGGGGATGGGCCATGCCGTGCTGACGGTGCCCTCGCTCGCCGCCGTGCTGCCCTTCTATACGGAGGTGCTGGGCTTCCAGGTCTCCGACTACGTCACCCATCCCTTCCGCGCGCATTTCCTGCACTGCAACCCGCGGCACCATTCGCTGGCGCTGATCGAGACGGGCCAGGCCGGCCTGCACCATCTGATGGTCGAGACCTACATGCTCGACGATGTCGGCCAGGCCTACGACCTGGCGATGCTGGAGGAGGGGCGGATCGCCACCTCGCTCGGCCGCCACACCAACGACTTCATGACCAGCTTCTACAGCCGGACGCCGGGCGGCTTCATGATGGAATACGGCTGGGGCGGCCGCGTGGTGGACCCGAAGACCTGGCAGGCCGTGGAGATGCATTCCGGCCCCAGCCTCTGGGGCCATGAGCGCAACTGGGGCACGCCGGAGATGAAGGCGGAGGCGCGGCGCCTGAAGATCAAGGCCGCCGCGGATGGCGAGCGCCAGCCCGTGCAGGTGCTGCCCGGCAACCACAACCCGATCCAGGGCGAGTGCCTCTGGTGGGATGCGGCGAAGGCGGCAGCGCCGCGTATCGCCGCGGAGTAGCGCGGGCATGATCCTCATTGCCGGCGGCGGCATCGGCGGGCTGGTCGCCGCGCTCTCGCTGATCCGCCGCGGCATCGCGGTCCGGGTCTACGAGCAGGCGACCGCGCTGCGCGAGGTCGGCGCCGGCGTGCAGATCAGCCCGAACGGCGTGCGCGTGCTGGCCGCGCTCGGCGTGGCGGATGCGGTCGCCGCCGTCTCCTCCGAGACCCGCGGCAAGGAGATGCGGCTCTGGAACACGGGGCAGACCTGGTCGCCCTTCGATGTCCTGGCCGAGAGCGTCGCCACCTACGGCTTCCCCTACTTCACCGTCTATCGCCCCGACCTGCTCGGCGTGCTGGAAGCCGCGCTGCGCGCCGCCGATCCCGCCTGTCTGCAGCTTGGCCGCAAGGCCGAGGCCGTGGAGGACCTGCCCGGCGGTCGCGTTCGCCTGCGCTTCACCGATGGCGGGACGGCGGAGGGCGACGTGCTGGTCGGCGCCGACGGCATCCATTCCGTCGTGCGCCGCCATCTCTGGGGCGAGCCCGCGGCGCGCTTCATCGGCATGATGGCCTGGCGCGGCGTGATCCCGATGCAGAAGCTGCCGGCGCATATGGACCGCCCCGTCGGCACCAACTGGATCGGCCCGGGCCGGCACGTGGTGCACTACCCGCTGCGCCGCGGCGAGCTCATGAACTTCGTCGGCGTGGTCGAGGGC
>JAIYAI010000556.1 GCA_027489135.1 Acetobacteraceae bacterium | reverse complement strand
GCATGGTGCTCGGCTCGCTCGCCGCCGGCGGCGCGCTCGGCAACCTGATTCCGCCCGGCATCACTTTCATCATCTACGGTCTGATCACCGAAACTTCGGTCGGGCAGCTCTACATCGCCGCGCTGCTGCCGAGCATCCTGGTCACGGGCCTCTTCGTGCTGGTGATCCTCGCGCACGGGCTGGCGCACCCCATGGAGAAGCCTGCGCCGCTGCCGCTGGCGGTGAAGCTGCGTGCCAGCCTGCAGCTCATCCCGACCCTGCTGCTGATGCTGCTGGTGCTGGGGTCGATCTATGCCGGCCTCGCCACGCCGACCGAGGCCGCGGCGCTCGGCGTCGTCGGCGCCGCTGTCTTCGCCGCTCTGGAGGTCAAGCTCTCCTTTCGCCTGCTGCACGCCTCGGCCGAGGCCACGGCGCGCAATACTGCGCTGCTCGGCCTGATCATCTTCGGCGCCTACCTGCTGAACTACCTGCTGACCTCGATCAACGTGCCGCAGGCCATGGCCGGCTTCATCAGCGGCCTGCCGCTGCCGCCCTGGGCCATCATGGCCTGCATCCTGGCGCTCTACCTCGCGCTCGGCACCTTCATGGAGGGCTTCTCCATGATCATCACCACGGTGCCGGTGGTGTTTCCCATCGTCACGGCGCTGGGCTACGACCCCATCTGGTTCGGCGTGGTGGTCACCATGATGGTGGAGATCGCGCAGATCAGCCCGCCCGATGGCACGGTGATGTACGTGCTGCAGGGCATGCGGCCCAGGGCGGGGCCGATCACGGATGTCTTCGCGGGCGTGATGCCCTTCCTCGGCGTCTACCTGCTGGCGGTGGCGCTGCTGATGATCTGGCCGGAGATCGCGCTCTGGCTGCCGAGCGTGATGGGTTGATGGCTGTTCCGCGACTGCACGCCGCCAGGGCGCACAGTCCAGCGGGAGCAGGCCGCCGCCGCGCCGCGGAGGGTGGCCTGTCGGGGGCCCCGGCCTGCGCGCTCAACCTGTGGAGCGGAAGCCTGTCGTGACCTGGACCGGCGACCACTTCCGGCTCGGATCAGCCTGAGGCGGAAGGGTGATGACCATGTCAACGTACCCGGTCGGAACATCATCCATGTTAAACAGGGTCTGGACATGCATGGTGTCGACATGTCGGATCTTGAAGCTGCCGCGCGAGCGATGGGCGACGATCGGCGCCTCTTCACGATCCGCCGGGATATCGTTCCCAATATACATCTTTCTGACCGTGAGCAGGTCGACATCAATGATGCGCAGCCTGCCCCGGAAGATCCGCAACGTCCCGATTTCCAGTGCCTCGACAGCGGGGTCCATAGCCCGCAGAAGATGCATGTCCGATTCCGAGGAGCGCGGCACATCTGCCGTCGGAAGGTCGAAGAAGTCGTGGATGGTGATGGTGCGCAGCTTCGGGAACTGCGGCGGGCCGAGCAGCAACTCCTCGCGGCTGCTCAGGATGATGGTCTCGAATGCGACAGTCTTTGGCATCACCAGCTTCCGGCTTGAGCGCGTGACGATCTGTGGCCGGAGGCGGAGCGTGCCGAAAGCACCCCGCCTGGACAAGTCGTTTCTTCGTCGCGATCGCACGCCTCACGTATTCGCGAAGGTCCTGTTTTCGTCCCTCGTTCGGTAACGGCGAGGCCTGGGGAGATTCATCGTGCCAGACTCCGCGCCCAGCGCATCCGCGCCTCGGCCGATCCGCATCGCCGTCGATATCGGCGGCACCTTCACCGACCTGCAGGTGCTCGATGCCCGCAGCGGCGCCGTGCATGCCTGGAAGACGCCGACGACGCCGGAGGACCCCTCCATCGGCCTCATCACCGGCGTGACGGAGGCGGCGCAGCGCTTCGGCTTCACGCTGGACCAGGTCGGGCTTCTGCTGCACGGCACGACCATCGCCACCAATGCGGTGTTGGAAAGGAAGCTCGCCAACGGCGTGCTGGTGACGACGGCAGGCTTCGAGGACGTGCTGGAGATCACCCGCCATGTGCGGAAGGAGCTCTACGTCCTCGACCCCGATCCCTTCCCCTGCCTCGTCGATCGCGACCGCCGCCTCGGCGTGCCGGAACGGATGCGCGCCGATGGGAGCGTCGAGACCCCGCTCGACGAAGCCGCGATCCCCGCCCTGCTGGCGACGCTGGATGCGCTGCAGGCCGAGAGCGTCGCCGTCTGCCTGCTGCATGCCTATGTGAACCCGGCGCATGAGCGGCGGCTGAAGGCGCTGATCGCGGCGGCGCGGCCCGGCCTGCCGGTGACGCTCTCGAGCGAGATCAGCCCCGAGATCCGCGAATACGAGCGCAGCAGCACCACGGTGCTGAACGCCCTGCTCGTCCCCGTGGTGAAGGCCTATCTGGACCGGCTGGAGAAGCGCCTCGGCGAGGGCGGCTTCCATCCCATGGTCTTCCTGGTGCAGTCGAATGGCGGCGTCTGTTCGCTGGCCACTGCCGCGGCGCAGCCGGCCCGCCTCCTGCTCTCGGGCCCCTCGGGCGGCGCGCTGGCGGCGGGGCGGATCGCCACGCTGCTGAACCGGCCGAACCTCGTCGCGGTGGACATGGGCGGCACCAGTTTCGACGTCTCCGTCGTGCAGGGCGGGCGCATCGGCGTGGTGACGCAGGGCGAGGTGGATGGCCTGCCCGTGCGCCTGCCGATGGTGGAGATGCGCACCATCGGCGCCGGCGGCGGATCGATCGCTTCCGTCGATGCCGGCGGGCGGCTGACGGTGGGGCCGCGCAGCGCCGGCGCGCGGCCGGGCCCGGTCGCCTATGGCCGGGGCGGGACGGAGCCGACCGTGACAGATGCGAATCTCGCGCTGGGGCGGCTCGACCCGGACTACTTCCTGGGCGGGCTGATGAAGCTCGACATGCCGGCGACGCGGGCGGCGATCGCCGGGAAGGTGGGCGAGCGCCTGGGCCTTTCCGTCGAGCAGGCGGCGCAGGGCATGCTGACCGTCACCAATGCCAGCCTGGGTGCGGCGGTGCGTCTCTCGCTGTTCGAGAAGGGGCTGGATCCGCGCGACTTCGCGCTGCTCTCCTTCGGCGGCGCCGGTGGGCTGCATGCGACGGATGTCGCCACCGAGATGGGCATCGGCGAGGTGATCTTCCCGCGAGAGCCCGGGACGCTATCCGCCTACGGCATCCTCTATTCCGACCTGGTGCAGGACCTGGCGCGGTCGCGCGTGCTGCCCGCCACCGCCACCAGCCTGCCCGCCATCACGGCGCTGGTCGAGGAGTTGCGCGCCGAGGCCAGCGCGCGCCTCGCTGCCGATGGCGTGGCGCCGGCGGCGCAGGTCCTCGAGGTCGGCGCCGACATGCGCTACCACGGCCAGGCCTTCGAGCTTCTGGTGCCTTGGCCCGAGGCGCCGGACCTGCCGGCGCTGATCGCGCGCTTCCACGCCATGCACCAGCAGCGCTTCTCCTACAGCGACACGGCGGAGGCGGTGGAGATCGTGACCCTGAGGGTCACCGCCATCGGCCGCCTGCCGAAGCCCGATGCCGCCGATGCCCCGCCCGCCACGCGCCCCGCACTGAAGGGCAGCCGTCGCGTCTTCGAGGACGGCGCCTGGCGCGACGTGCCGGTCTGGGACCGTGATGCCCTGCCGCCGGAGGATCGCATCGTGGGCCCCGCCATCGTCGAGGAAGCCTTCGCCACCCACTGGATCGGCCGCGGCTGGACCGCCGCCACCGCCGCCGCCGGTGCCCTCATTGCGACAAGGAGCGTGTGATGCTCGGCCCCATCGAGATCGAGGTCATCCGCAACGCGCTGACCGCCGCCGCCGCGGAGATGGACGTGACGGTCTGGCGCACCAGCCGCAGCACCATCGTCCGCGAATTGCTGGACTACTCCACCGCCGTCTTCGACGCGGAGGGCAACAATCTGGCGCAGTCCGCGCGCATCCCGGGCCATCTCAACAGCATGTCGCACCTGCTGCGGGAACTGCTCGACAAGTGGGTCGATCCCACGACCTGGGGTCCCGACGACGTGGTGATCACCAACGATCCCTATTGCGGCGGCCAGCACCTGCCTGACATCGTCGCCTTCAAGCCGGTGGAGCATGAGGGGCGGCGCATCGCCTTCGTCGGCACGCTCTGCCACCACATCGATGTCGGCGGCCTCGTCGCCGGCAGCTATGCGGCGAAGGCGATCGAGATCTTCCAGGAAGGGCTGCGCATCCCGCCGCTGAAGCTGATCGAGAACGGCGTGCGCAACGAGGGCGTCTGGGCGATGATCCGCCAGAACGTGCGCAAGCCCGACCTGCTCTGCGGCGACCTCAACAGCCAGATCGCCTCGCTGGAAGTGGGGGCGGCGGCGCTCCGCCGCCTCGCCGCGCGTTATGGCGCCGATGGCATGATCGAGGCCGGGGCGCGCATCCTCGACATGAGCGAGGCGGCGATCCGTGCGGCGATCCGCCGCATGCCGGATGGCGTGTACGCGTTCACCGACTTCATGGACGATGACGGCATCACGCTGGACCAGCCGATCCGGCTGCATGTCGCGCTGGAGGTGAAGGGCGACGCGATCACCGTCGACCTCTCCGGCTGCGATCCACAGACGACGGGGCCGACCAACGCGACGCTGGCCAGCAGCATGAGCGCGGTGATGTTCGCCATCATGACCGCCTGCGACGAGCCCTTCGCCGCCAATGCCGGCTGCTATCGCCCCGTGCATGTCATCGCGCCCGAGGGATCGGTGGTGAATGCCCGCTTCCCCGCCCCCGTCGTGCACCGCATCGCGGTGACGCACCGGCTGCTGAACGCGATGTACGGCGCGCTGCACCAGGCCGTGCCGGACCGCATCCCCGCCGCCTACTACGGCAACTCCTATGTCTGCACCTTCCAGACGATCCCGGAGGAGGGGCCGCGCGGCGTGCTGGTGGAGATCGAGATCGGCGGCGCCGGCGCGCCCCCGGGCAAGGACGGCGCCAACGCCTATGCCAGCGGCATGCACAACAACAGCAACATCCCGATCGAGATGGTCGAGAGCCAGTTGCCGCTGACCGTCACGGATTATCGCCTGCGGGACGGCAGCGGTGGCGCGGGAATGCGGCGCGGCGGGCTCGGGCTGTCGCGGGAATGGCGCATCGACAGCCCGCGGGCGCTCTTCACCGCGAACATGGACCGCTTCGTCAGCGCGCCCTTCGGGCTGGCCGGCGGCGGCCCCGCCGCGACGGGGCGGCTGACCCTGATCCGCGACGGCAAGGAGACGCCGCTGCCCCCGAAATCGGACAACGTGCCGTTGGTGAAGGGCGACCGCGTTAGGCTCGAAACATCGGGTGGTGGCGGCTTCGGGGATCCGGCGCGCCGCGATCAGGCACTGGTCGCGCGCGACATCGCCATGGGGTACGTCACCGCCGTGACCTGATCACCGCTAGAGAATGCCGTCCGAGACGAGCACGAGGTTGTCCATCGGCAGTTGCAGACCGACCAGCCCTAAGCCCGGAAGGTCTCCCAGCGTCTCGAACCGCACCTCGTCAACGTCGCGGAAGGTGGCGCCGAAACGGACCGTGGTTGGACTCGTGCCAAACGTGCCATCCCATCGCGCGACTTCCAAGCCGTCCCGGAAACCACGGATCGTGACGGCGAGGTCCTCCACGAAGGCCGAAGCGAAAATGCCGCGCTTGAACGTGAAGGTGTCGTCAACGCCGATGGCGGCGAAGCCTGCCAGGTTGCCGCCGCCATTGAAGCCCGCTGTATCGCCGACAACCAAGTTCTCGTAGCCGGGCTCAGAACGGCTGCCGCGCCGATAGGCATCGAAATTGGTCCAGTCGAGGCCGGCATAGCCGTCCGGAACCGGGTCCGTGATGCGGCCCGGATCATCCGGAATCCCCTCGAACTTGATTCGGGTCTTGGTGCGAGCCAACGGCATCTCCTGCGCTGCGGTCCGAATGTGTCGGAAAAGCTTTCATTGCGCCTATTGCCAGTCAAGTGGATCCCGGCGCCGGAACGCTCGCGCTATCGTGGACGCCGCTATCGATGACGGAGCTTCCTTGTCCATGTCCTCGTTCAACCCGGCGGCGCACCGCCTGGTCGCGAATCAGCGCTGGTTCGACGACTTCACCCTGGGCGAGCGCTTCGTGCTGCCAAGCCGGACCATGACCTCCGGCATCTTCGCCGCCTTCCAGGCCGCCTCCGGCGACAACCACCCGATCCACTACGA
This sequence comes from Acetobacteraceae bacterium, assembly GCA_027489135.1. Taxonomy (GTDB): domain Bacteria; phylum Pseudomonadota; class Alphaproteobacteria; order Acetobacterales; family Acetobacteraceae; genus JAIEOP01. The sequence goes on along the minus strand of JAIYAI010000556.1, from coordinate 1,174 downwards.
CCGGGAATTCTGCCGTGCCCGCGGCCTGCCGGACATGCTGGCGCATGGCTTCCAGGTGGCGATCCAGTCCTGCGCCGGGGCGGGGCTGTTTCCGCACATGGTCGAGGAGTCGCTGAAGGGCTTCCTGGAGCAGTCGAGCCGCTTCCTCCATCCCGTCGTGCTGGGCGACACGCTCTATCCGGCGCTGACCGTGGACGAGGTCACGCCGCAGCGCACCACCGGCATCCTCGGCATGGCGACGACGATCCACAACCAGCACGGCGCGCTGGTGATGGATGGGCGGCAGCGCTACCTGCTGCGCCGCCGCCAGGGCTGAAGCAGATGGCCGAAGGGCGGAACCGCCCGGAGGCGTGAGTCTGCTTCGCGCGCAGCGCCAGGACTACTCCGCCTGCCGCAGGCCGCTCTCCTGGATCAGCCGTGCGTATTTCTCGGCTTCGCTCCGGAAATACGTCCCGAATTCGTGCCGGTTGAGATAGCGGATCGGATGCGCGGCGCGAGTCATCGCCTCGACGACCGATGGCGTGCGCAGCGTGCGGGCGCAGGCCGCGTCCAGCCGATCCAGCACCGCATCCGGCGTGCCCGGCGCCGTGAACAACCCGGTCCAGAGCGGGAAGACCAGCGAGGGATGGCCGAGCTCCTTGGCGGTCGGCGTGTCGGGGTATTCCGCCAGCCGCTGCTCACCGAACACCACCACGGCGTGCAGGCCGTACTGGTGCACCAGCGTCGCCTCGGCGGTCAGGATCGGCACCGTGCCGGATTGCATCGCCAGGATCGCGTCGCCCGACCCCCGGTAGGGGATGTGGTTCATCTGCAGTCCCAGCGCGCGCGTCAGCGCCGTCGTGGAAAGGTGCCCGATCCCGCCCACGCCACCCGAGCCATAGGGCATCTGCCCCGGGTTCGCGCGCGCCTTGGCCGCGATATCGTCGAGGCTGCGGATGCCGCTGGTCTTCGGCGTCATCATCACCGCCGGCGCTTCCGCCACCAGGCAGATCGGGACCACCTGGTCGGCGCGATAGGGCGGGCGGGCGAGAAAGCTGGGCTGGATCGCCACGGCGGCGAGTGAGGTCAGCAGCAGGGTCTGCCCATCGGGCTTCGACCGTACCACCTCGCTGGTGCCGATGGTGCCGGTCGCGCCGCCGACATTGCGGATCACCACCTGGCTGCCGATCTGTTC
>JAIYAI010000135.1 GCA_027489135.1 Acetobacteraceae bacterium | reverse complement strand
TCGTCGGCGGCGCGGGCGACGAGCCCGAAGCCGGTGGTGGGCGCGATCTCCCGCAGGGTCACGAGCTGCGATGCGGCGGCCAGCGCGCCGTCGATGCCGTCGTCGCCGGTCGGCGCGATCTCGACCGTGTAGGCAAGCTGCTCGGGGTCCGCGGCCTCGGCCGGCGGCGCCGGCGCGTCCTGGGCGCGCGCGCCGGCCATCGGCAGCGCCGGGAGCAGGGCGAGGCAGAGCGCGAGGCAGCGAAGGGAAAGCGCGGCGGGGCTCGGCAGGGATGGGGCTCCGGGTCCGGCGGTGCGACACCCGAGGGGCTGCCGCGCATGAAACGGTGGTAACGCCCGCCGCGCGGCCTGTCACGGCAGGGCGACCGCATCTGAATCAACGAAGCCGTGGGGTGGGCGTTTCCCAGGTCGTGCGACCTGGGCTAGGGTCGTGACATGGACTCCATGCTCGCTGACAGGCTCACCGCCTGGCGTCGCCACCTGCACGCCAACCCGGGCCTCACCCTGCAGGAGGGGCCGACCGCCGCCTTCGTGGTGGATAAATTGCGGGAACTCGGCGTGACAGAGATCGCCAGCGGCGTCGGTGGGCATGGCGTGGTCGCGACCTTGCGGCGCGGCACCAGCGGCGCCGGCGGCAACCGCTCCGTCGGGCTCCGCGCCGACATGGACGCGCTGCCGATCCAGGAGATGAACCCGGACCTGCCGCACCGCTCGACCGTGCCGGGGGTGATGCATGCCTGCGGGCATGACGGGCACACCACGGCGCTGCTCGGCGCGGCGGCGCTGCTGCTGAAGGACGAGGGCTGGTCCGGCACGGTGCAGCTGGTCTGCCAGCCCGCGGAGGAGGGCGGCGGCGGCGCCCGGTCGATGATCGCGGACGGTCTGTTCCGGCGCTTCCCGATGGACCGCATCTTCGGCTGGCACAACTGGCCCGGCCTGCCGGCGGGGACCATCGCCGTGCATGACGGCGCCGTGATGGCCGCCGGCGCCCGCTTCGAGATCACCTTCGACGGCCATGCCGGCCACGCCGCGCTGCCACACCTGACGCGCGACCCGATGCTGGGCGCGGGGCACTGCATCGTGGCGCTCCAGGGTATCGTGGCGCGCAACGTCGACCCCCTCGATGCCGGGGTGATCAGCGTGACGGTGGCGCAGGCGGGAGAGGCGACCAACCAGGTGCCGAGCCGCGCCGTGCTTAAGGGCACCGCCCGCTGGCTGCGCGACGAGACCGGCGACCTGCTGGAGGCGGGCATGCGCCGCGTCGCCGCCGGCATCGCCGCAAGCTACGCGCTGGAGGCCGAGGTCGAGTTCCGCCGTGGCGTGCCCGTGACTCGTAACCGACCCGCGGAGCGGGAGCTTGCGGCGGCTGCCGCGGCGGCGGTGACCGAATGCCGCCGCGACCTGCTGCCGGCGATGACGGGGGAGGACTTCTCCTGGTTCATGGAGGAGGTGCCGGGCGCCTTCGTCTGGATCGGCAACGGCAGCGCCGAGGGCGGCTGCGAACTGCACAACCCGCACTACGACTTCAACGACGCGATCCTGCCCGTGGCGAGCGCCTACCTGGCCGAGGCGGCGAAGCGGGCGCTGGCGGGGTAGGGACAGCGAACCGCAAAGGCGCCAGGGCGATGAAGACCCGGCGCCTTGGGGGTCGTTTACGACAGATCCCGCCAGCCTGGCCGATCCCCCAGCGCCTCCGCCGCATGCACCCCGCGCGCCACCGCCCGCGCCAGCACATCCGCGGCCAGGTGCCCGAAGCGCGCCAGCATCCCCGGCCCCTGGATCGGTACCTTGCCGGTTCCCAGCACGAAGACCGTGTCTCCGTCGAAGGGCGTGTGGATCGGCCGGATCGACCGCGCCAGGCCATCCTGCGCCATGATCGCAAGCCGCTGCGCCTGGCCCTTGTCGATCGCGGCATTCACCGCGACCACGGCGATCGTCGTGTTGGCGATGGGGTCGAGGGCGGAGTTGAGCGGCAGCGGCATCTCGGCCTCGCCGCGCCAGCCCGGGGGCGGGGGGCCGAGGCCGCCGAACTCCTCCCCCATCTCCCAGGGCCAGGCCCAGAAGCGGTTGGTGCCGGGCATGAGCGTCGATCCGAAGCTGTTCACCGCGACCAGCGCGCCGACCTGCCAGCCCTCCGCCGTGACGGCGCTGGCGCTGCCGAGGCCGCCCTTCACCGTGCCGGACCGCGCGCCGAGGCCGGCGCCTGCATTGCCGAGCGCGAAATCCGGGCCCGCCGCGGCCAGCGCCTTGCGGCCCAGCGCGTCATAGGGCGGCGTCGGCCCCCAGGCCTTGTCGCCGCCATTGGCGAGATCGAACAGGATGGCGGATGGGACGATCGGGATGGTGGCGCCGCCGAAGGCGATGCCGCGCCCCTGTGCGCCAAGCGCTGCCACCACCCCCATCGCCGATGCCAGCCCGTACATCGAGCCGCCCGAGAGCACGACGGCGTCGACCTCGTGCCTGAGGCTCGTCGGGTGCAGCGCGTCGATGTTCATCGTGCCCGGCGCGCCGCCACGGACATCGGCGCCGCAGGGGATGCGCTCGTCGGGCAGCACCACGGTGACGCCGGTGCGGATGCGGTGATCCTCGGCATTGCCGACGCGGATGCCGGCGACATCGGTGATCAGGTTGCGGGGGCCGGGCGTGATCGCGGACATGGGGCGCAGCCTTGCACGCCGTGCCGCGCGGGGCCATGCGGGCCGGCATGGCGGCATGGCGGGCGATGACGGGGGCCGATCTCGGCGCGGTGCAGGCGCTGGCCGATGCGCTGCACCCCGACCATCCCGAACGGCCCGAGGTCTTCGCCGAACGCTTAGCGCTGGCGCCGGAGGGCTGCCTGATCCTCTCGGACGGCGCGGGGGCGGTGCTGGGCTTTGCCGTCAGCCACCCCTGGCGCGGCGCCGCGCCGCCGCCGTTGGATGCGCTACTGGGCCGCCTGCCCGCGGCGCCGGACCGCTGGCACCTGCACGACGTGGCGCTGGACCTCGCCGCACGCGGGCAGGGGCATGTCCCGGCGCTGCTGGCGCGGATCGCGGCGCTGGCGGCGACCCGCGCGATCCCGATGATCGGCCTGGTCGCGGTGGGCGGGACGGAGCGGCTCTGGGCGCGGCTGGGCTTCCGGGCCGCCGGCGACGGCGCGGCTGGGGCTGCGCTGGCAAGCTATGGCCCCGACGCGGTGCCCATGACCGCGGTGCCCATGCTTCGGGATGCGCTCGCGAACTGTTACATTAACTGACACGAAATGTCGTCTCAATTCCTTACGGTTTAAGCGATAAAGCTCCGGAAAACCCTGGGAGAGACCGCATGACCGTGGTCACCGACTACACCGCGCTGTTGCAGCAGACCTCCTGGGCCGGGCTGGAGGTTTCCCACCAGCCGATGTTCATCACCTATTCCTTCCCGACCACCTCGCCGGCCAGCAACGCCGACCCCGGCGCGATGGGCGCCGCGGCTTCGACCTTCCAGGCCTTCGACAACGCCGACAAGGCGCTGGCGCGCCAGGCGCTGCAGGAATGGGCCGATGCCTGCGGCCTCGTGCTGCTCGAGGTGAAGCCGACCCAGGGCGACATCACCTTCGGCTGGTACGACTTCTCGACCAGCCCCTATCCGACGGATGGCGGCATCGGGTTCAACCCGGGCGGCAACTGGAACTCCCTCAGCGACCCCTACTTCACCGATCACCGGGAACTCGGCGATCTCGGTGGCAACATCATGATCAACCTCGATTTCGCGGTCGGGGGCAGCCCCGGCTACGGGTTGCTGCTGCACGAGATCGGTCATGCGCTCGGCCTCAAGCATCCCTTCGAGGTGCGCAGCGCGCCGCACGACGTCACGCTCGACCCCTCGCTCGACACCACCGCGAATACGGTGATGAGCTATACCGGCGCGCCGCCGACGACGCTCGGCGCGCTCGACAAG
>JAIYAI010000443.1 GCA_027489135.1 Acetobacteraceae bacterium | reverse complement strand
TGCTGCTGGTGGGCCTCTTCGGCACCATCAACCCGACCAGCGGCGATGCCGGCGTCTTCCTGCCGCTGGAGCATACGGTGCTGGCGCAGTCGGTGACGGACCGGCAGCGCACCGCGGCCTTCGCGCGCTATTCCTTCACCGGCTCCATCGTCGGCGCGCTCGGTGCGCTGTCCTGCGGCCTCGTCGCCTGGTTCGCACCGCGCTTCGGGGAGGCGCGGGTGATCGAGGGCTTCTTCCTGCTCTACGCCGCGATCGGCCTCGGCGCGCTGCTGCTCTACCGCGGCCTCTCGCCGCGAGTGGAGGCGGCGACCGAGGCGCCGCCAGCGCCGCTCGGCCCCTCGCGCCAGCGGGTCTATGGGTTGGCGGCGCTGTTCTCGCTCGATGCCTTCGGCGGCGGCTTCGTCGTCACCTCCATGCTCTCGCTCTGGCTGTCGGACCGCTTCGGGCTGGAGGTGGCGACGCTGGGTCTGGTGTTCTTCCTGACCGGGCTGTGCTCGGCCCTGTCGCACCTGGTCGCGGTGCCGCTGGCGCGGCGCTTCGGCCTCGTGAACACCATGGTCTGGACGCACCTGCCCTCGAACCTCTTCCTCGTGCTGGTGCCCTTCGTGCCGGACGGCGTCACGGCGGTCGCGCTGCTGGTCGCGCGGTCGATGCTGTCCAACATGGACGTCCCCACCCGCTCCTCCTACGTCATGGCGGTGGTGACGCCGCCGGAGCGCCCGGCCGCCGCCAGCTTCACCACCGTTCCCCGCAGCTTGGCCGCGGCGTTGGCGCCGGCCTTCTCCGGCTGGATGATCGGGGCGGGGGCCTTCGGCTGGCCGCTGGTCCTCGCGGGGGGCCTCAAGATCATCTACGACCTGCTGCTGCTGCGGGCCTTCGCGCGGATCAGGCCGCCGGAAGAGACGTGATGACGGAGCATTCGATGACGAGCGTGAGCAACATCCCCCTCTCCGGCGCGCGGCTCTGGGACAGCCTGATGGAGATGGCGACAATCGGCGGTACGCCCAAGGGCGGCAGTAACCGCCAGACCCTGACCGACGTGGATGCGCAGGGGCGCGCGCTGTTCCAGCGCTGGGGCGAGGCCTGCGGGCTGAAGCTGACCGTCGATCGCCTCGGCAACATGGTGTTCCGGCGGGAGGGGCGCGATCCGACGAAGGCGCCGGTCGCCATCGGCAGCCACCTCGATACCCAGCCCACGGGCGGCAAGTTCGACGGCGTGCTCGGCGTGCTCGCCGGGCTCGAACTGATGCGCGCGCTGCACGAGGCCGGCGCGGAGACCGAGGCGCCGCTGCTGCTGATCAACTGGACCAACGAGGAGGGGGCGCGCTTCTCGCCCCCCATGATGGGCTCGGGCGCGGCGATGGGCATCTTCACCGAGGAAGAGGTCCTGGCGAAGCGGTCGCAGGACGGCGCTGTCTTCGGCGAGGAACTGCGCCGCATCGGCTGGCAGGGCACCGCCGATCCTGCGGACTTGCAAAAGGTCGGCGCCTATCTCGAACTCCATATCGAGCAGGGCAAGCTGCTGGAGGATGGCGGCTTCGATGTCGGCATCGTGCCGCTCGCGCTGGGCCAGTCCTGGTTCGAGGTGACGGTGGAAGGGGAGGAAGCGCATGGCGGCTCCCCCATGGCGGGGCGGCGCGACGCGATGATGGCGGCGGCGCCGCTGATCGCCGCAGTGGAGGAGATCGCGCTGGCGACCGTTTCGCCGAGTGGGGAGCCGGGGCGGGGGACGGTCGGCGTGGTGGAGGTGCATCCGTCCTCGCGCAACGTCGCGCCGAGCCGGGTGTGGTTCACGGTGGACTACCGGCACGGCGACCCGGACTGCCTGACGCGGATGGGCGAGGCGCTGGCGGCGAAGGCGGCCGAGATCTCCACGGCGCGAAAGGTGAAGGCCAGCGTCGCGCCCTTCTGGCATTCGCCGCTGACGCCCTTCGACGCGATCTTGGCGCAGCGCTGCCGCGATGCGGCGACGGCGCGCGGCTACAGATGGCGCGACATTCCGACCGGCATCGGCCACGACGCCGTCTACATGGCGCGCAAGGTGCCGACGGTGATGGTCTTCACCCCCTGCCATGGCGGCATCAGCCACAACGAGGCGGAGAGCATCACGCCGGAATGGGCGGAGGCGGGGCTGCGCGTCCTGGCCGATGCGGCGCTGGCGACGGCAGGGCTGGTGAAGTGAACCTCCCGCTTTCGGTAGACCGCCTTTGGGACGACCTGATGGCGATGGCGCATATCGGCGCGACGCCGGAAGGCGGCTGCAATCGCCCCGCGCTGTCCGCCCTGGACGCGGAGGCGCGGGCGCTGCTGGCGCGGTGGGGCCAGGCCATTGGGCTGACGCTGACGGTGGACCGCCTCGGCAACATGGCGCTGCGGCGGGAGGGCAGGGATTCTGCGCGGCCGCCGGTGCTGGTGGGCAGCCATCTCGACACCCAGCCCTCGGGCGGGAAGTTCGACGGGCCCTATGGCGTGCTCGCGGGGCTCGAGATCCTGCGGGCGCTGCACGAGGCGGGCACGGTGACGGACGCACCGATCGTGCTGGTGAACTGGACCAGCGAGGAGGGCTGCCGCTTCAGCCCCTCCATGATCGGCGCCGCGGGGGCGATGGGCGTGCTGCCCGAGCCCGAGGTACTGGACCGGTGCGCCATCGACGATGGCGAGCGCTACGGCGATGCGCTGGCCCGCACGGGCTGGGCCGGCGCCGCGGATCCCGCCTGGCTGCGCAACGCGGCGGCCTATTTCGAGGCGCATATCGAGCAGGGGCCGGTGCTTGAGGCGGAGGGCTTCGACCTCGGCATCGTCACCGGCGGCTTCGCCACGGAACGCGCGCTGGTCACCGTGACCGGCGAAACCAGCCATGCCGGCACCACGCCGATGGAGATGCGGCGCGACGCCGTGCTCGGCGCGGCGGAGATGATCATGGCGGGCGAGCGCATCCTGCAGGATCGCGCGCCGGAGGGGCGCATGACGGTCTGCCGCCTGATAGTGGACCCCGGCGCCGATGGCGTGGTGCCGGGCGGCGCGCGCTTCGCCTTCGAATACCGGCACCCGGACAATGCCATGCTGCGCACACTGCTGGACGACGCCGACGCCGCCTTTGCGCGCATCGCGTCGCGGCGGAAACTCGACGTGGCGCGGGAGCCCTACTGGTCCTTCCCGCGCGTCGTCTTCGACGCGACGCTGGCCGCACGATTGCGCGCGGCCGCGACGCGGCACGGGGCGAAGCATCGGGACATCCTCTCTGGCGCGGGGCATGACGCCTATCACGCGGCCTCACGCATGCCGGCGGTGATGCTGTTCATTCCCTGCCATGGCGGCATCAGCCACCACCCGACCGAGAGCATTTCGCGGGAATGGGCCGAGATCGGGCTGCGGGTGCTGGCCGAAGCCGTGATCGAGACGGCGAACGCGCCGGCCTGACCCCATGCGCATCGCCATCGCCGGCTTCCAGCACGAGAGCAACAGCTT
>JAIYAI010000206.1 GCA_027489135.1 Acetobacteraceae bacterium | reverse complement strand
GCTCGACGGCGACGGGACGGTGGGGGACCTGGCGGAGCGCCTGGGGGTGGGCGCGCGGCAGTTGTCGCGGCTCTTCGCCCGGCATCTCGGGGCCACGCCGGGCGCCGTCGCCCAGACCCGCCGCGTCCACCAGGCCAAGCGCCTGATCGACGGCACCGACCTGCCGATGACGCAGGTCGCTGCGGCGGCCGGCTTCGCCAGCCTGCGGCGGTTCAACGAGGCGTTCCGCCAGGCCTATCGCTGCGCGCCGACCGATGTTCGCCGGCGCCGGCGCGTCAGCCCCGCATCTACCCCCGCTGGGGCATCGCCGTCGGGATGACCGTCTTCACCAGCGTCTGGTCCAGCGACTCGTACGCGTGGTACCCGATGGTCGCATACAGCTCCGCCCGGGTCTGCATGCGGTCCACCATCTTGTGCGTGCCGCCGTTCTCGCGGATCGAGGCATAGAGCTCCTCGATCGCCTTCGACGCGATGCGCAGGTGGGAGACGGGCCAGATCACCATGGCGTAGCCCATGTCCTGGAATTCCTGCGCCGTGAAGAAGGGCGTGCGGCCGAACTCCGTCATGTTGGCCAGGAGCTTCACGCCGGGCATGCGCTGCGCGAACTCGACGAACATCTCCCGCGTCGTCAGGGCCTCCGGGAAGATCGCATCCGCGCCGGCCTCGAGATAGAGCTTCGCGCGCGCCACCGCGCCGTCCATGCCCTCCGACGCCGCGGCATCGGTGCGGGCGATGATGTAGAGGTGCTTGCGGGCCTTGCGCGCCGCCGCGACCTTGGCCGCCATGTCGTGCGCATCGGCGAGCTTCTTGTCGTTCAGATGGCCGCACTTCTTCGGCAGCAGCTGGTCCTCGAGGTGCACGGCGCCGGCGCCGGCTTCCTCGAAGCTGCGGACCATGTGCATGACGTTCAGCGCCTCGCCATAGCCGGTATCGCCATCGACCAGCATGGGCAGCCCGGTCGAGCGGTTCACCTGCCGGATCCAGAAGCAGACGTCATCCACCGTGATCATGCCGAGGTCCGGCAGCCCCATGGTCGCGGTCATCGCCGCACCCGAGAGATACAGCGCTTCGAACCCCGCCTTCTTGGCCAGCAGCGCCGCCATGCCGAAATGCGCGCCCGGCATTTGCAGGATACCGGGGCGGTCGAGCAGACGGCGGAAGCGGATGCCGGCGGGCTCGTCGGGGACGTCGTCGGCGATGACGTAGGGCATGGGCACTCTCTCCGGGCGGGGGCAGATCTGAAGGCAGTCTCGGGCGGGAGAGGACGCCCGGGACCGCGATAAGTCAATTTCGATCCTGACCCGCTTTCGATAGGACAATCGTATCGCGGCGGCGGGTCAGCCGATCAGCATGGGCTCCGGCGGCGTGCGGAAGACGAAGTCGTCCACCGAGATCCAGCGGCCGCTGCCGGCATCGCCCGGGTCGGCATCCGTCCCGCCCTGCGGCCGGAACAGCACGAAGTCGACATCCCGGAAATCCCGGCCGAAGCGGATCTTCTGGTTCACGCCGTAGTCGACGGTGAAGGTCTTCGTCGCCACGGTGACGCCGTCCTGCACGCCGATGGCAAAGATCGTGATGCCATCCTGGTAGGCCCCGGCGAAGATACCTGACTTGAAGGCGAAGTCGCCCCCGCCGGCGCGCATGATCGACGCCTCGGTGGTCGGGTAGAGGAAGCCGTTGGCCGACCCCGACACCGGGATGAAGCCCGAGGGCTGGGCCTCGGCGGATTCGATCGCGCCGAAGTTGTTCCAGATGAATCCCTGGTAGCCGGAGGGCAGTTCAGTCCCGCCACCCCCGCCCGTATCGACACCTTCGAAGCGGACCTTGTGGCGCGGCATCGCGATGCTCCCTCGGCAGGTGCCGACGATAGGTTCCGCTGCCGCGGCCGCTCAACCAATCGCCGGTTGCAGTCCCGACACGAGGCCACGCTCAGGCAAAGAAGATCATCGTCACCACCGCGAAGAGCGGCACCAGCACCACCAGTGCCCAGAGGCAGTAGCCGAAGAAGGAGGGCATGCGGACGCCCTGCTCCTCCACGATCGCCTTGACCATGAAGTTCGGCGCGTTGCCGATGTAGCTGTTGGCTCCCATGAAGACGGCGCCGCAGGAGATGGCGGCGAGCGTCAGCGCCCCTTCCGTCATCAGCCATCCCGCGTCGCCGCCAGCGAGGTTGAAGAACACCAGGTAGGTCGGCGCATTGTCGAGGAAGCTCGAAAGCGCCCCGGTCAGCCAGAAATACACCCAGGGAATGGGCTGGCCATCCGCCGCCTCCGTCAGCGCCACGAGACCGGCCGCCGCACCGTCCGATCCGGCGCGCAGCACCGCCAGCACGGGGGCCATGCAGACGAAGATGGCGGCGAAGAGCTTCGCCACCTCCGCCATCGCGCCCCAGGCGAAGCCATTCTCCTCCCTCAGGCGCTGCGGCGTCACGCGCATCGAGGCGAGCGTGATGATCAGGAAACCCGCCACCGCGACCAGCCGCTCGATCCCGATCTTCTCCCCGAGGATCGCCAGGTCGCCGGGGCGCCAGACGCCCTGCAGCAGAACCAGCAGCACCACCGCACCGATCAGCGCGATATTGGGCAGTCCGACGACGCTGAGGGCTGGCCTCGGCTCGGGCGCCGGCGGCGGGACCGGCCGCTCCCGGGCCCAGACCCAGCTGTCCAGCAGCCAGTAGAGGCCGAGCAGGATCACGGCGCAGAACAGGAACTCCCAGAACAGGTGCGTGGTGGTCCAGAAGAAGGACACGCCCTTGAGGAAGCCGAGATAAAGTGGCGGGTCGCCGAGCGGCGTGAGGGACCCACCGATATTGCTGACGAGGAAGATGAAGAATACCCAGGTGTGCACGGTCCGCTGACGGAAGGCATTGGCGCGCAGCATGGGCCGGATCAGCACGATGGAGGCCCCTGTGGTGCCCATGACGCTGGCCACGACCGTGCCGATGGCCAGCAGCGCGGTGTTGGTGGCCGGGGTCCCCACCAGGTGACCGCGCAGCAGCACGCCCCCGCCCGCCGTGTAGAGGGCGAGCAGCAGCGCGGTGAAGGGTATGTATTCCTGCAGGACGACGTGCCAGACCTCGGCCGCCGCCACGCCCGGGCCGAAGACGGCGGCGAAGGGGACCACGAGCAGCAGTGCCCAGCCCGCAGCGATCTTGCCGTAGTGGTGATGCCAGAGATGCCCGGCCAGCAGCGGCATCAGCGCGATCGATAGCAGCAGCCCGGCGAAGGGCAGGCCCCAGAGCAGCGACAATTCGCGCGGATCGAGCCCGCTGGCGGCCAGGGCCGGACCGGGACCGAGCAGCCCCGCCAGGCCCACCGCCAGCCCCATGCATCGCCGCACCATCCCGAGCCCCCGACCGGCCATCTTGCCGCGGGCGTATAGCAGCCCTCCGGCGCATGGCCGCAACCGGCGCGGCCGCCGGGGTTTCCCTCCCGCCGGGCCGCCCCTACATCCCCGGTCCGAATTCAGGAGCAAGCCATGGAAATGACCGGTGAGCGGCGCATCCCCGCGTCGCGCCAGGCGGTGTGGGACGCGCTGAACGACCCCGAGGCGCTGCGTGCCGCCATCCCGGGCTGCGAGTCCGTGGAGCGCACCGATGTGGATGCCTTCCAGGCGCGCGTCTCGGTGAAGCTCGGCCCCATGGCCGCGAAGTTCGGCGGCAAGGTGAAGCTCGAGAACATCAACGCCCCCATCAGCTACACCATCTCGGGTGAGGGCAATGGCGGCGCCATGGGCTTCGCCAAGGGCGGCGCCGATGTCGCGCTGGAGGAACTCGGCCCGACCGAGACCCTGCTGAAGTACAACGTGAAGGCCCAGGTCGGCGGCAAGATGGCGCAGCTTGGCGCACGGCTGATCGACAGCACCGCGAAGTCGATGGCCGACCAGTTCTTCGACCGCTTTGCCGCGAACCTGACTCCCCCGGCCCCGCCGGCCGAGGCTGCGCCCGCAGCCGCACCGGCTACGACCATGCCCGCCGCCACCCCCGCCCCCGGCGGCCCGGTGAACCCGGAGGCGCTGACGCCACTGGCCATCCTCATGCGCATCGAGCCCTATGGCCTGCCGCTGCAGTTCTGGGGCGGCTGCGTGGTCATGGTCGTCATCGCGGCGCTGATGTTCCTGTGAGCGCCGGACTTCCCGAGAGCGTCGAGGCAACGCAACGGCTGCTCGCGGCCGGCGGCTACGTCGCCGACCGCGCGCTGGCGACCACCGTGCATCTCTCGCTGGTCATGGGCCGGCCGCTCTTCCTGGAAGGCGAGCCCGGCACCGGCAAGACCGAGATCGCCAAGGTCCTGGCGGCGCAGCTGCCGCGGCGCCTGGTGCGGCTGCAATGCTATGACGGGCTCGACCTGTCGGCGGCGGCCTATGAATGGAACCACGCGCAGCAGCTCATGGCGATCCGCCTCGCCGAGGCCTCCGGTTCGGCGCAGGACCGCGCCAGCCTCGAGCGCGGCATCTACGACCGCCGCTTCCTGCAGGAACGCCCGCTGCTGCAGGCGCTGACCGGCGACCCGGCCGTGCTGCTGATCGACGAGCTCGACCGCGCCGACGAGCCCTTCGAGGCGTTCCTGCTGGAGATCCTGGCCGATTTCCAGGTGACGGTGCCGGAACTCGGCACTATCCGCGCCGTGACGCCGCCCGTGGTGGTGATCACCTCGAACCGCACGCGGGAGGTGCACGACGCGATCCGCCGGCGCTGCCTCTATCACTGGGTGGACTACCCGGATGCGGCACGGGAGCGGGCGATCCTGAAGATCCGCGCACCCGGCGTGCCGGAGCGCCTCTCCGCCGAGGTCGTCGCCTTCGTCCAGAAGCTGCGCAGCGGCGACTTCTTCAAGCTGCCCGGCGTGGCGGAGACCATCGACTGGGCAGCGGCACTGGCGGCGCTCGACGCGCAGGAGTTGGAACCCGCGACGGTCGATGAGACCCTGGGGGTCCTGCTGAAGTACCAGGACGACATCGCCAAGCTGCGCGGGGCGGAGGCGGCCAAGCTGGTGGCCGAGGCGAAGGCGGCGACGTGACGGC
>JAIYAI010000048.1 GCA_027489135.1 Acetobacteraceae bacterium | reverse complement strand
GCCGTGACCGCCGGCGTCGCCGCGCTGATTGCGCGGCTGGAGGCGGGCGCGATCCGGCCCGAGACGATCCGCGCGCTGACCGTGCAGCGCATGCAGGCATTCCGGCGCAGCCTGGCGGACGCCCTGGATGCCAGGCTGGCAGCGCTCGGGTTGGGCGCCCCTGCGATGGAGCCTTTCCTCCGCGAGCGTATCGCGGAAAGCTCGAAGCTGCTGGCCTTCCGGAATTTCTGGATCTCGGGCATCGCTCCGCGGCAGCCGTGACGCGCCTCGAGCCCCCTGGCCGATCGGGGACGGGTGTCGTAGGCCTTAGCCCGGCCAAACCGCCCAGCAGCAGAGACGCTCCATGCCCCTCGACCCCGCGATCCACGCAACACTGACGCGCATCTCCACCGGAACGATCACCACGGTCCTGCTGAAGAAGGGCCTGCGCAACATCTGGATGCGCGGCCCGCAGCCCTTCACCCTCGCGGCGAAGCAGGGCAAGCGCCTGGTCGGTCCTGCCTTCACCCTGCGCTTCGTCCCGGCCCGCGAGGACCTCGCCACGCCGGAAAGCTGGTCCTCCCCCATCTCCACCCGTGCGGCGATCGAGGCGATGCCTGAGGGCTGCATCGCCGTCGCCGACGCGATGGGCGTGACCGATGCCGGCATCTTCGGCGACATCCTCTGCATGCGGCTGATGAAGCGCGGCGTGACGGCGCTGGTGACGGACGGCGTGGTGCGCGACGTGGTCGGCGTGAACGGCACCAACATGCCGGTCTGGTGCCAGGGTGGCGCGGCGCCGCCCTCGGTCGCGGCGCTGACCTTCGTCGGCTGGGGCGAGCCGATCGGCTGCGGCGGCGTGGCGATCTTCCCCGATGACGTGATCGTCTGCGACGACGACGGCGCGGTGGTGATCCCGAAGGCCTTTGTCGAGGAGGTTGCGGCGACCGGCGAGGAACAGGAGCGCCTGGAAGCCTGGATCGTCAGCAAGGTCGAGGCGGGCGAGAAGCTGCCTGGCCTGTATCCGCCGAATGCCGAGAACAAGGCGCGCTACGAGGCCGAGAAGAACAAGTAGCCTGTCGATGCCTCAGTCGCCGGCACCGTCGAAGCAGTGCTTCGACCCGCGGACCTGGCTGCGGCGCAGTCGTGCGGAGAGCGCGCGGGTGTGCGCGTGCCGGCGCGCAGAAGCGCGCACGGCCGCCTGCGGCGGCCGCCCATCCTTGCGAAGCCCCGAATGACGAAGCCACCCTTGCCGATGGAAGCGGATTTCCCGTTCTGGACGGACGAGAAGGTCCGCATCTCCGACACCGACCACAACGGCCATGTCAACAACACCGCGACCGGCCAGTACTGCGAGGCCGGGCGCGGCGAGCTCATGCTGCACGTCGCGGGCAGCCGCGGCGCCGGCCGCGGCTTCGCCATGGCGGTGGCACGCGTCGCCATCGACTACCGGCGCGAGATCCACTGGCCCGGCCGCGTGCGCGTCGGCTCCCGCGTCGCGCGCATCGGGAATTCCAGCCTGACGGTGCAGCAGGCACTGTTCTGGTGGCCGCCGAAGGTGCCGCCCGGCAGCGCGCCCGGCACGCTCTTCGCCACGGCGGAGAGCGTGATGGTCATCATGGATCCCGTCACCCGGAAATCCATGCCCATGCCGGACGTGCTGCGCGAGCGCTTCGCCGCGCTGGCGTGACGCGTCCTACTCCGGCTGCACGCCGGCGGCGCGCATCAGCGCGGTGTACCGCTCCACGTCCTGGCGCAGCAGCGCCATCACCTTCTCCGAGGTGTCGAAGCCGGTGCGCGGCGTCACCCCCGCCATCTCGCGGAGCTTCGGCGCGGACTTCTCGATCGCCTCGCGGAAGGCGGCGCCGAGCCCGGCGACGGCCGCCGCCGGCGTCCCTGCCGGGGCGAGGATTGGGAAGTATTCCTCGATCACCACCCTCGGCATGCCCGCCTCCGGCGCGCTGGGCACGTCCGGCAGAGCCGGCGTGCGCTCCTGCGCGGTCACCGCCAGGGCGCGCAGCGCGCCGCCCCTGACCTGGCCGATCGAGGAGGCCATGGTCGGCATCCCGATCTGCGACTCGCCCGCGACCAGGGCAGCCACCGAGGGGCCGCCGCCGCGGTAGTGCACCAGCTCGGCCTGCACCTTCATCTCCGCCATGAACAGTTCCTCGGCGGCATGCACGCCGCTGCCACGGCCCGTCGAGGCCATGTTGAACTTGCCCGGATTGGCCCGAAGCAGCGCGATCAGCTCCTGCGCCGTCCGCGCCGGCACGGACGGGTGGACCAGAAGCACGTATGGCGAGAAGCCAGCAACCGCGATGCCGACGAAATCATCCACGGTCTGGTAAGGCACCCGCGCGACGATGGCCGGCACGGTCGGGTGGGCGCTGTTGATCAGCAGCGTATAGCCATCCGCGGCCGAACGGGCCGCGGCCTCGGCGCCGATGACGCTGCCGGCGCCGGCGCGGTTCTCGACGACGACGGGCTGGCCCAGGATGGGCGCGGCAGCCTCGGCGACGATGCGCCCGACGATGTCGTTCGACCCGCCCGGCGCGAAGGGCACGATCAGGCGGATCGGCCGCACCGGGCGCCAGGGCTGGGCCTGCGCCACGGCGGTGCGGGCGGGCAGCGCAAGCGTCAGCGCGAGCGCCAGGGTATTGCGGCGTGTGGTCACAGGCGTGGTCTCCCGGCAGCCGGCTCATCCCCGCCGAAGGGGTCGGGTGGCGGCTTGGTCGGTTCCATAACGCCGGGACAGGCAGATGGGAGGGGGCGCGTGCCCCCGCGCGACAAAATTATGACAGGGCTACCGCCGGTTCGCCACCGGCGCGGGCGCGTCGGGGGAGAGGTGGAAGGTCACCTTGCAACGGACCCCGCCGGGCAGGCGCCTGTCCGGATTCGGCAGGGACAGGCGGAGACCGAACGTACCGCTCGCCGCATCGAAAACCTCGTCGAGCACGCGAATCTCCGCCTCGTAGCTGCCGCCGACGGGCTGGTCCGGCACCACCGTCGCCCGCGTGCCCACCCGCACCCGGCCGTGCATGCGCACCGGCACGAAGGTCTCGACGTAGAGCGGATCCATCTGCGCGAGCGTCAGGATGGAGTTGTCGAAATGGATGTACTCGCCCGGCCCCATGGTGCGCGCCGTCACCAGCCCCGCGACGGGGCTGCGGATGGTGCGCTGCTCCAGCATCGCCTCGGCCCGCCCGACCTCCAGCGCGGCGAGGCGGCGGTTGAGTTCGGCATTGGCGAGGTCGGACGCGGCGATCTGCTGGTTGGCGCGCAGTTCCTCGATCTTCTGGGTGGAGACCACGGCACGCTCGTGCAGGCTTATCGCGCGGGCGAGTTCGGTGCGGGTCTGCTCCAGCCGGGCGCGGCGCGCCTCGATCTCGGCCGTGCTCTCGGCCCGGGCGCGGGCGAGGGAAAGCGTCGCCGCCTCCACCGTGCTCTCGAGCCGCGCGACGACCTGACCGCGCTGGACATAGTCGCCGCGATCGACCTCGACCGCGGTGACGATGCCGGTGATGGGGCTGCCGAGCTTCAGGGTCTGCGCCGGCTCGATGACGCAGTCGAAGGCCTCCTGCGCCGCGGCGGGCGAAGCCATCACGGCCAGGGCCAGTGCGAGGACGCGCCTCATTCCATCTCTCCTGCGAAGGCCATCAGGGTACCGAGTTGCCGCTCCTGCCGCATCAGGTCGACGCGCGCCCGCCCCTGGGCCCGTTGGGCGAGCGCCTGCGCCGCGGCGAAGAGGCGCCGCCCCGCCCAGGCGCCGACCGGTCCCGGCAGCCGCGCCAGGATCCATATCG
>JAIYAI010000174.1 GCA_027489135.1 Acetobacteraceae bacterium | reverse complement strand
GGTCGCTGTGATGGACCAGCCCGCCCTCGAGAGGCCTGCGCGCGTGTAAGGCCTGCTCAAGAGCATCAAGCACGAAGCCTGCATGTGCCGTTCGACTGACCCGCCAGCCGACGATCCTACGCGCGAAGGCGTCGATGACGAAAGCCACATAGACGAAGCCCTGCCAGGTGGCGACGTAGGTGAAGTCAGACACCCATAGGCCATTCGGCCGTGCCGGCTGGAACTGCCGGTTGACCAGGTCCGCCGGGCACGGCGTGGCCCGATCCTGCACCGTGGTCTTCGCCGGCTTGCCGCGCACCACGCCCGTCAGGCCGATCGCCCGCATCAGCCGCTCGACCGTGCAGCGTGCCGCCGAGATGCCCTCGCGTCGCAGCTGGCGCCACACCTTGCGCACGCCGTAGAGCCCGAAGCTCGCCTGGTGCACGCGGCGGATCGCCGTGCTCAGCTCTGCGTCCCGCCTGGCCCGTGCCGGCAACAGTGCCGCATCGGCACGCCGCGCGGCATGCATGTGATACGTCGACGGGGCGATCGGCAGCTGCCTGCAGATCGGCTCGACCCCATGGGCGTCGCGGTGATCGTCGATGAAGGCGATCATGGCTTGAACCGGCGGTCGAGCTCCGCCTGCGCAAAATACGCGCTCGCCTTGCGCAGAATCTCGTTCGCTTGGCGCAGCTCGCGCGCCTCGCGCTCCAGCGCCTTGATGCGGTCCCGCTCCTCGCTCATCGCGCCGCCCCTTTGGCCGGCATCACGCTCGGCCTGCCGAAGCCAGCCGCGCAGGGTCTCCGCCGTGCAGCCGATCTTTGCCGCGATCGAGATGATCGCCGCCCACTCCGAGGCGTGCTCGCCCTGATGCTGGCGCACCAGACGCACCGCCCGCTCTCGAACTTCCGGTGAAAATCGCCGCTGTCTTGGGTCTGTCATCGCCATAGCCTCTCAAGCGTTGAGGCCTCCGGCAAACCCGAGGCGGTTCAGGGCCAGCTATGTGGTGTTTGGCGCGGCGGGAGGCTTTGACGCCTCGGTCAATCTTGCCGACATCGCTGCCGGGATGGGCGGCTTTGTCATACACGGTGCCTCAGAAGGAGCCGCGCTCGGACTATCCGTCGCGGCAGCAGGTGATGTGAATGGCGACGGCATCGACGATTTGGTTGTGGGAGCCCCGTTCGCAAATTTTGGGGGAGCAGGAAAGACGTTCGGGGCAAGCTATGTCGTGTTCGGTCGTCGGGACGGATTTGGCAGCGAGGTTGATCTCACTGATATCGCGGGTGGGACCGGCGGCTTCGTCATCATTGGTGAGGAAACGTCCGACCTCTTAGGATACGCTGTGGCATCGGCTGGTGACATCAATGGCGACGGTTTCGACGACTTGATCCTCGGGGCCCCCAACGCAGCAGAACCTTATCATATCCAAACTGGAGCCTGCTATGTGGTGTTCGGCAGAGCGGCAGGTTTCGAGTCTCCGATACTGCTGGCCGATGTAGCAGCGGGAGAAGGTGGCTTCATCATTCGCGGAGATACGAGATACGATGGGTTCGGTAGTTCGGTAGCTGCTGCCGGAGATGTCGATGGGGACGGGTTTGATGACCTAATTGCCTCTTACTACTATTTGGAGGAAGGAGACATCTGGGCCGGCAGTTATGTTGTGTTCGGCGGCGCGTTTCAGCCTGGTCCAGTCGGGACTCCAGACTCCGACATGCTGGTCGGCGATGATTTCGCGGAAGGGCAACAAGGGCTGGACGGCGATGACCGTCTGAAGGGTCGGCGCGGTAATGATTCCCTCTCAGGCGGCGCTGGTGACGACCGCCTGCGCGGCGGCCTCGACGGCGACGTCCTCAGCGGCGGCGAGGGGGCCGACCGGTTCCAGTTCGGCGATCGCAGCCTCGATGCCACCGACCGAATCCTCGGCTTCGACCGGGCGCAAGGCGACCGCATCGTGCTTAGGGCCATCGATGCGATTGCCGGAACGCCGGCCGATGATGCCTTCACCTTCATCGGCACCGCCGCCTTCAGCAACACCGCCGGTGAACTCCGCTGGGGCGACATCGGCCGTGGCACGCAGCGGCTAGAGGGCGATGTCGATGGCGACGGTGCGGCTGATCTCGTCATCGACATCGCCAACAGCGCGGCGCCAGTCGCAGCGAACTGGTTCGTGCTGTAGCGCGGATACCGAAGCTACTTCGGTTGGTCCGCGAGGATTTTTCCAGGCAGCCGAAGGTGATGGGCGACGTTCACGCCACGGCATGCGGGACAGCGACCGAGGAGCGTTTCAGCCCAAGCGCGCTCTTTGGGAAACGAGATTGATTGCATGCGATCCATATCTTGTGGAGAGTGCCAGGAGAGGTCGCCCGAGTAAGGACTTACTCCAATGGCCGGGAGGTTGGTTCTATGGTTGCGATCTATGCGCCCCTCGACCTCGGTACGGTTGCCGCCGGCACGGGTGGCTTCGTTGTCCATGGCCAGGACGCGGGCGACCTCTCGGGGTTCTCCGTTTCGTCGGCGGGCGATGTGAATGGCGACGGATTCGCCGATCTGATTGTCGGTGCTTATCACGGAGATGCGGCAGGCAACGCACAGCAGGACGCTGGCGACAGCTACGTGGTGTTCGGCAAGGCGAACGGTTTCGACGCTGAGGTTGACCTCGCCGATATCGCCACAGGCACGGGTGGCTTCGTCATCCATGGCGAGGATGCGTTCGACTACTCTGGCTTCTCGGTCGCCCGCGCAGGAGACGTGAACGGCGATGGCTTCGACGATCTCATCATTGGCGCGCCCAACGCCGACGCGGGGGGGGAACACGAAGGTCGCCGCCGGAGAAAGCTATGTGGTGTTTGGGAAGGCCGGCGGATTCGGCGCCGCGGTGGACCTTGCCGACGTCGCAGCGGGCGCGGGCGGTTTCGTCATTCACGGTGAGGACGCGGACGACCGGTCCGGTACGTCAGTCGCATCTGCGGGCGACCTGAACGGAGATGGCTTCGATGACCTGATCATCGGGGCACCGAATGGCGATGCGGCGGGCGATGCCAAGGACCGGGCCGGCAACAGCTACGTGGTATTCGGTAAGGCGAGTAACTTCGGCGCCGTTGTTGATCTCGCCACAGTCGCGGCGGGCATCGGCGGCTTGGTCATCGATGGCGAGGACCGAAGGGACAATTCTGGTATGTCGGTTGCCTCTGCGGGTGACGTGAACGGCGATGGTATCGACGACTTAATCATCGGAGCGAGCGGCAGCGACGGGGCGGGCAACGGCGAAACTAAGTCAGGTGACAGCTACATCGTATTCGGCCATGCGGGCGTGTTCAGCGAGGCGCTGGACCTCTCCGACATCGCGGGGGGCACGGGCGGCTTTGTCATTCATGGGCAGGATGCCTCCGACTTTTTTGGCTCTTCGGTTGCCTCCGCGGGCGACGTGAACGGCGACGGATTTGACGATCTCATCATCGGTGCGCCCGGAGCCGACTCATCAGGCAATGCCAAGCCCGGCGCCGGCGAGAGCTATGTGGTCTTCGGCAAGACATCCGGCTGGGGCGCGGCAATCGACCTGACGACCATCGCCGCCGGCACCGGCGGCTTCGTCATTCACGGCGAGGACGTGAACGACCGGGCCGGCAGCTCTGTTGCCTCTGCAGGCGACGTAAACGGAGATGGCTTCGACGACCTGCTCATTGGCGCGTTCCATGGCTATGCGGCGGGCAACGCAAAGAAGTGGGCTGGCGACACCTATGTGGTGTTCGGGAAGGCAGCGGGGTTCACCCCGTCGCTGCACCTCGCCGACATCGTCGCGGGACAGGGCGGGTTCGTCATCCATGGCGAGGACCCATTAGACAAGTCTGCCACATCCGTGGCCTCGGCGGGCGACGTGAACGGCGACGGTTTTGATGATCTGTTCATCGGCGCCCGCTGGGCCGACGCCGCAAACAATGCCAAGGACAAGGCAGGTGCTAGCTACGTCGTTTTCGGCGGGGCCTTGCAGCCAGGCCCGTCTGGCACCCCCGGCAATGACGTCTTGAGCAGCGGTGGGAGCAGCGAGGGGATTGAGGGCCTCGATGGAGATGACGTACTACGCGGAAGGGGCGGCAATGACACGCTCTCTGGTGGCGCAGGGAATGACTCACTGACTGGGGGGGGCGGAACTGACGTCTTGAGTGGTGGCAAGGGTGCCGACCGGTTCGTAATGAGTTCCATATTCTCCGGCACGACCGACCGCATCCTCGACTTCGACCGCACCGAAGGCGACCGCATCGTGTTGCGCGCAATCGATGCTGACATCGCCACCGCGGCCGATGACGCCTTCACCTTCATCGGCAGCGCCGCCTTCAGCCACTCTGCCGGGGAACTTCGCTGGGGCGACATCGGCCGCGGCACGCAGCGGATTGAGGGCGATGTTGATGGAGACGGCGCCGCCGATCTGGTGATCGACATCGCTAACAATGCGGCACTGGTCACGGTAAGCTGGTTCGCGCTGTAGTGATGAAATTTGACTTGATCCGACTACGCCTTGGCGTGGCGGGTGAGCGTCTGGTCGAGGCTGTCAGGCGCCGCGACCGACCGACTCCGCTCACGATGCAACGGTCATCCGAGGATGTTCATCGCACGTCGAGCCCGTCTTGCTGATCGATGCAGTGCGTCGGCACCCATCCCATCAGCGCCAGCATCGTCATCCCCTCCGGCTGCCGCCCGTCCAGGATCGCCTCCACGATATCCGGCGCCAGCAGCGTCAGCCGCAGCACGCGCGAAACGTAGGACGAGTTGATCTTCTCCGCCGCGGCGAGCCCGCTATTCCCGCGCGAGCTGTGCCTCCGCGACGCCGTCACCGTCCAGCGTCTGGTCCTCCTCCATCACCACGGTCACGCGCTTCAAGCGCCCTGTGAAGACGTTCGGAACAGCGTAGTGCGAGACCGGCGACCCGGTGTCGCAGCCGACGTCGAGCCCCGCCCAGGCGACGAAGTTGGTGAAGCCGAGCCCGCTCGTCTGCGTCCCAACCCGCACTCCGTCAATGGTGAGGGTGAATTCGCTGAGGCCGGGGCCCGTGGCGACGGTCGGCTTCAGCTCCCGGGTCAGCCGGCGCACCACGAGCCCGACCACGTGCTCGCCTGGCGGGACAGCGCGGTCGGCCGTGAGGATCACGTGCTCGCCGCCGATGTTCATGTCGTGCACCGGCACGCCATCGTGGAGGTAGAGGCTGTAGCCCGTCGTGGCGTCGCCATGAGCGATCAGCACGCCGCTGTCCGCGTTGCCGAACACCGCCTCCGCCTCGATGCGGTAGCCGCGGCTGCGGACATCGGGCGCGACCTCGGTCGGCACGTGGCCGACCCCGGCGTGGAACACGTAGCGGGTGCGGGCACCGTGGAAGCGCGCGGCGTTCTCGGCGAACCGCTGACGGAAGCGGTCGTCGAGGGGCAGAACCTTGCAGCGCTCTGCCTCCCGCCACCACAGCGCGACCAGCTCCTTCAGCTTCTCCGGCTCGTCTGCGGCCAGGTCGCGGCTTTCGGAGAAGTCGCTCGCCAGGTGGTAAAGCTCCCAGCGATCGTCCTCGAAGGGTGTTTCCGGCTCATGATAGGCAACCGCCTTCCAGCCCTCGTGCACCAGGCCGCGATGGCCGAACATCTCAAAGTACTGCGGCATGGGCTTAGAGGGCGCGGCTCCATCGCGAAGCGCCGCGGCGAAGCTGACGCCCTCGATCGGCATCTGCTCGACGCCATTCACCGTCGCCGGCGGTGACACGCCGACCAGGTCCAGCAGCGTCGGCGCCAGGTCGCAGGCGTGCATGAACTGGTGCCGCTTCTCCCCACGTGCCGCGAGGCCCCGCGGCCAGGAAATCACCAGCGGGTCGCGGATGCCGCCGCCATGCGTGTTCTGCTTGTAGCGCTTGAGCGGGGTGTTTGAGGCCATGGCCCAGCCCAGCGGGTAGTTCACATAGGTCCCCGGTCCGCCGACATCCTCGATGCGGGCCAGCTTCTCCGCCATCGGCTCCGCGCGCAGGTTGCGCGGCCCGAGCAGGTTCACGCCGCCGAGCGGCCCGCCCTCCTGGCTGCCGCCGTTGTCGGAGAGGACGAGGAGAATGGTGTTGTCCCGCAGTCCGGCGCGCTCGAGGAAGGCGACCAGCCGCGCGAGGTGACGGTCGGCGTGATCGAGCATGCCGGCGAAAGCGGCCTCGCAGCGGGTGAAGAAGCGCCGCGCTTCCGGCGTGTGGTCGATCCACGGGCGGACGTCGGCGTTTCGGTCCGGCAGCGCCGTGTCTGGCGGCACTACGCCGAGCTCCTTCTGCCGCCCGAGGCGGCGCTCGCGCTCCACGTCCCAGCCGTCGGCGAAGATGGCGTCGTAGCCGCAGATGATCTCCGCCGGCGCCTGGTGCGGCGCATGCACCGCGCCCAGGGCGAGCCAGAGCAGCCAGGGCGTCTCCGGCTGCTCCGCCACGTGGCCGGCGAGAAAGCGGACGGACTGGTCCACCAGGTCCTCGGTCAGGTGATAGCCCTGCTCCGGTGTGCGCGGCGGCAGGATGGGCGAGTTGTCCATCACCAGCTCAGGCGAATACTGGTCCGTCGCCGCGTCCATGAAGCCGTAGTAGCGGTCGAAGCCGCGGCCCAGCGGCCAGCCGTCAAAGGGGCCGGTGCTGCCGCTCTCGGTCAGCGGCGTGACGTGCCACTTGCCGAGCATGTAGTTCCGGTAGCCGTGCGGGCGCAGCATCTCCGCCAGCGTGCCGGCCTCCTTGGCGATCTTGCCGCGATAGCCGGGGAAGCCGCTGTCGAAATTGGCCAGGCTGCCGACCCCGGCGGAATGGTGATTTCGCCCGGTGAGCAGCGCAGTGCGCGTCGTCGAGCACATGGCGGTAGTGTGGAAGCCGGTGCAGAGCAGGCCCTCGGCGGCGATGCGGTCGATGGTCGGCGTACGAATGGGCGAGCCGTAGCAGCCGAGGTCGGAGAAGCCGGCGTCGTCGAAGAGGACGACAAGGATGTTTGGGGCGCCTGGTGGTGGCGCCGGCGGCGTTGGCCAGTGCGGGACGCTATCACGGATGGTAAGCCCGATCCGGGCCGCTCCCACCGACCCTGCCTCGCTTGTCATCCTGCCTCCTCCTCCCCTGCTGATGCCCCCGGACGAACGAGCGGTTCGCTTGCTTGGCAATCAGCGTAAGGAAGATCCTTGGGCATATGCAACGGCGACGATGCCCTTGCCGGACGGGCAGCCTGCTATACCTCGACGCTCATGCCTCGGTACGGCTGCGCGCCCCAATCAGCGACGATCCCTTCCATCAGCGCCGGCAGCGTCATCCCCTCCGGCTGCCGCCCGTCCAGGATCGCCTCGGCGATGTCCGGTGCCAGCAGGGTCAGCCGCAGCACGCGCGAGACGTAGGACGAGTTGATC
>JAIYAI010000591.1 GCA_027489135.1 Acetobacteraceae bacterium | reverse complement strand
GGCAGGTCGATCCCCGGCACCTGCGACCGGGGGCCGGGGGCGATGAGGATCGCGTTGCCCTCGGCGGGCGCCGCCGCGGCGACCGGGAAGATCGCGCCGCGGAACTCCGCCTGGATGGCGAACCAGGAGGCGGCGATGGCGGCGGCGCGCAGCGCTTCCGGCCCGGGCTCCGCCGGCAGGATGAAGGGCAGCGTCAGCGGCGTGTGCAGCACGCGGCGGTCGAAGAAGGGCTCCGGCAGCCGCGCGAGGTCCGGCGGCAAGGGCAGCCGGGCAATGGTCATGTGCAGCGCCGAGAGGTCGGAGAGGTTGGCCCAGAGCAGGCCCGAAAGCGGGTCGTTGCATTCCTGCGCGTAGCGCCCGGAGAAGCGGACGTTGAGGCGGTTCAACTCGGCGAAGAAGAGCGGGCTGATCGGGAATTCGAGCGGCCCGAAGCGCGGCGCGGCCCGGTCAGGGCGCACCGCGCCGACGAACTGCTCGTTCAGCGAGAAGGCGATCTGGCTGAGGTCCGGGATCAGCGCCGGGGAGGTCGCACCGGAGACGACGAGGCGGGCCTCGGTCACCACCTCGTCCGCGCGCAGGCCGAACAGCACGCCCTGCAGGTCGGAGACGCCGCTCAGCTGCATCGGGCCGCGGATGCCGAGCTGGCGGAAGGTGGTGGTGACCTCGCGCGTGCCGGCACTGCCGGTCGCAGCGGCGGCAGCCGGCGGCGGGGCGGTTGCTTGCTGCGGCGCCGGCGTCGGTGCGCCGGGCGGCAGCGAGACGGGCGGGAGCGAGACTGGCGGGATGATCTGCACCGACGGTCCGGTGGCGGGCCCCGGCTGCGCCATGGCCGCCGGCGCGACGCCGAGCAGCGCCAGCAGGGCAAGTCCGGCGGCGATGCCGGCATCGCCCGGCAGGCGCGGCCGTATCACTTCTGCCTGGCGCGGTGCGGGCGCGGCGATACCCGCCGAGGCGACACCCGGCGCGGCGATGGGGCGCATCGGCTGCGGGCGCCTGCGCCCGCCCCGCCGGAACAGCCGCGACAGGCCGGTATCGCCGACGAAGGCGGCGCCCGCTGCACGCACCACGTTGCCGAGCGAGCGCAAGGGCCGGTCGCGCTCATGCGTGGCCCAGTCGACCCAGGCGTCGGCACGGCCGAAGACGGCGCGGACGACGTCGCCTTCCTGCTCCAGCGTCTCGGGCACGAAGCGGAGCTGCATCTCGTTGTCGGCGCTGGCGCGGGTGATCTCCACCGGCACCGCGACCCTGCCGTCGCCGAGGTCGAGCGCGAGCGTCGCACGGGTCCCGGCGGGCGGCGTGGCGGCGGAGCCGAAGAGCGCGACGCCGCCGAGCGAGATGTCCCGCGTCGTGCCGTCCCAGGTGGTGCCGTCCGCAAGGCGGAGGGTCGCCGGCATGGCCGCGTTGGTGCGCGCACTCTGGCGCACCTGGCGGCGTTCGCGGCCGACCGCGACGCTGGCGACGACCGGGATCAGGCACATCGCGGCCCAGAGGCCGTTCAGCAGGAAGGCCTGGAACTCGAGCGAGCCGGCCTCGTTCACCACGACGCCGTGGATGGCGAAGCCGACACCGACGAGCAGCAGGGTGGCCAGCAGCATGTTCGGCCAGACCGCGCGCAGGTCGTAATAGCCTTCCTCCAGCACCCCGCCCTTGTCGGTGACGTTGAACTTGCCCTTGCGGGGGTTCAGCAGGGTCAGGACCGTCAGCGGCAGCAGATAGAAGGCGAGCGAGGTCTCGTAGATCTCGCTCCAGAAGGAATGCCGGACGCCGCCGGCGATGCGGCTGCTGGTGCCGATGGCATGCACGAGGTGAGAGCCCGCATAGGCGGCGATCGCCAGGGGGGAGGCGGCGATCACGTTGTACCCGAGCAGCAGGAAGGCGAGCGGCGAGCTCAGGAAGACGATGCGCGGTACGGCGAACAGGAAGTGGAAGGTCGAGCTGAAGTAGCAGAGGCGCTGGGCTAGCCCGAGGCCGGAGGCGAGGAGCGGGTTTTCGACCCGCAGGATCTGGATCATGCCGCGCGCCCAGCGCATGCGCTGTCCGATGTGGATGACGAGGCGCTCCGTCGCGAGGCCGGAGGCGAGCGGCATGCGCAGATAGGCGGTGTGCCAGCCGCGGCGCTGCATGCGCAGGCTGCAGTGGCAGTCCTCCGTCACCGTCTCGTGCGGGACGCCGCCCACCTCCTCGAGCGCGGTGCGGCGGATGACGGCGCAGGAACCGCAGAAGAAGGCGCCGTTCCAGAGATCGTTGCCGGGCTGCACGAGGCCGTAGAACATCAGCCCCTCGTTCGGCACGTCGCGCTCGGCGGTCAGGTTCCGCTCGAAGGGGTCGGGCGAATAGAAGTGATGGGGCGTCTGCAGCATGGCGAGGCGCGCGTCGCGCAGCATCCAGCCCATCGTCATCTGCAGGAAGGCGCGGGTCGCCACGTGGTCGCAATCGAAGATGGCGATGAAGGGGGCGCCGGTGACGCCCATGGCGTGGTTGATGTTGCCGGCTTTCGCGCCCTTGTTGTCGGGACGCGTGATGTAGCCGGCGCCAACCTCCGCGGCGAAGCGGCGGAATTCGGGGCGGCGGCCGTCGTCGAGAATCCAGACATGCAGCTTCTCCGGCGGCCAGTCCATCGCCAGGGCGGCGAGCACGGTGGGGCGCACGATGTCGAGGCTCTCGTTGTAGGTCGGGACATAGATGTCGACGTCGGGCCAGGTCGCGGGGTCGGACGGCATGGCGACCGGCTTGCGCTCCAACGGCCAGAGCGTCTGGAAATAGCCCAGGAAGAGCGCGATGCCGGCGTAGATCTCCGCCATCACCAGGCCGATCATGAAGAAGCCCTGCACCGGCGTTTCGGGCTGGATCGTCTCCGTGACCCGCCAGTGCAGGTAGCGGATGGTGACGGCGAGGGAGAGGACGGCGAGAAAGATCGACGCCCCACGACCCTCGATCCGGTTCACCAGCAGGAAGACGGCGAAGCAGGCGAGGGCGAGCACGGCTTGGTCGCCGGCATCCAGCGGCACGAGCAGCACCGTTGGCATGAGCGCGAGGCCGAGCACCAGCGCGGCAATGCCGATCGGGGCCGAGACGATCCACGGCAGATGCCGGGTGATGCGGCGGGCGGTGCGGTCGAGCCTCATGGCGTCGTCCGGAGCGGCGTGTGGGACGGACCGGCGCCGTCCGGCACGGGTTGGGTGGACGCCACATCCGGGCCGAGGCCCTGGGCGGCGGCATCCTGGGGGGCGCCGTGCGCGGGCGGCGGGGGCCCGGATCCGGGCCATGCCGTTGCGCCAGGGGGCTGCGCGGCGGCGCCGGCTTGCGGGACGGGGGGGGGCGCAGTCCAGGATGGCGGCGCCGCCGTCGGTGCGGGGGCGGCAGCCGGTTGCGGACCCGGCCATGACACATTCGCGGATGGCTGAGGGCCTGGCCACGACGCATGCGCGTACGGCTGTGGGCCTGGAGCCTGCGCCGCCCAGAGGGCGGCCGGGCTCGGAGCCTGTGCTGCCCAGGGGGCGGCCGGGCCCGGCGCCTGTGGTGCCCAGGGGCCGGACGGGCCCGGCGCCGGCGCGCTCCAGGTAGCGGGCTGCGCCTGGGGCGCTGGAGGCCAGGGCGCGACAGCCGGCAGCGGTCCGCCTGACGGCACCGACTGCGGGACGCCGCTCTGGAATCCGCCAGGCGGCTGCCCCGCTGCCGGGTAGCCTGCCGGGCCCCCGGGGCCGACCGCGTGCCAGGCTGGCCCGGTCGGCGGCAGGGCTGCGGCCAGCATGGCGCTGGTCGACATCGGCGTGCCTGGACCGCCACCTGCCTCCAGGGTCGTCAGCGTGGCATCCAGCGCCGCCAGGACGCCACCGAGGTCCTGGGCCGCGCGCGACTGCGGGGCGAAGGCCGCCAGGGGTTGCCCGCAGGCCAGGGCCTCGCCCACCGACTCGTCGCGGCCGACCACGCCCAGCAGGGCCTGGCCGAAGCGTTCCATCAGCGCCTTGGTCACCGCGAGCGACAGGCGCGCCTGCGGCTCGACCTGGTTGACCACGAAGCGGGTGCGGGTCGCCACCAGGCTACCCGTGGTGCCGCCGCCGAAGAAGCGGCCCGACTCAATGTCCGGCAGCGTGGCGATGCTGCCGCCATCGGCCAGCAGCGGCAGGACGACCAGCGTCGCGAAGGGCAGCACGGTCGTCAGGCCCTGGGACGGACCGGCGGGCGTGTCGACGACCAGCAGGGTCGCCGGGTCGGACAGGATGTCCCGCAGCATCTCGGCGAGCGGCCCGGCCATCCGGCCCGTGCCGGTGCCCACCGCCGGCACGGTGCCATGCGGCAGGAGGTAAACGCCCCATGGCGTCGGCTGCACCGTCGCGCGCCAGGCCAGCGCACCGGACTCTCCGGTGAAAAGGCCCGAGCGTTCGCCGAGGGGCATGCCGAAATGCAGGCGCAGCGCGTTCTGCGGATCGAGGTCGAGGGCGAGGACACGACGCCCGGCCCGCGCGAGCCCGTGGGCGAGATTCGCGGCGAGCATCGTCTTGCCGACCCCACCCTTGGGCGACGTGAAGCAGATCATCGGCATCAGGTGCGCACCCCACCCTGCAGCGCCGCGCCCAGCAGAGGGAAGGCTGCGTTTGCGGTGCCGGCCGGGACCACGGGCGTGGCGGGTTGGGGCGGAGCCGGGATCTGGCGCTGCGCGAGCGGGCCCGGACCCCCAGGGAGGCTCTGCGCGGGTGGCTGGACAATGGGCAGCACGCCCCACGCGGGAACCGCAAGCGGGGCGGTGCGTCCCCCGTGCGGCGGGACGGGCAGGGCGAGTGCCGCAGCGATGAGCGGGAAGGTCGGCCCTTCTGCGGCCGGCAGAGCGGGCCAGGCAGCCGGCGGCACGAGCGGCGTGCGAAATCCCGGCGACAGCGGGCCCGGGCCAGGCCTGGCCATGCCTGGCATGGGCGAAAGCATGGCGTCGTCCGAGCGCGTCGGCGCCGCACCGGCGGGCGCCGCGTGTGCGGCCGGAACCGGGGCAATGTCTGCCGCTGCGGGCATTGCGGCGGCGGGTGGCCGCCGGACCGGCGGGTTGCGGAAACTGACGTACGGGAGGCTGTGGAGACGGAAGGCTGCGGCCAGACGATCGATGTCGTCTCCGTCTACCCGCATTGCAAACTCCGTCATGAGGCAGGTACACGCGAAAGCATGCACCTTCGGGTTCCTAACAGAGATCGGCGCCCTGTCACCAGCAGCAAGGCAACCTACGGCTGCATATTTTTCATCGACAACGCTCCGAGTACCAGCATTTTTAATGCTGATCCGTAATAATCATCGCTGGCATCCAGCCGCGGCAGCGGTGCGGCAGGGAATCGGTTGGCGATAAAGGCCGCGATGCAGCGGACCCCAGCGGAGGCGGGGTATTCGGCGACGGCGCCGGAGACCAGATCGATCCAGGCCGGGGGCGGGCTGCGCGCCGGGTCCGTCCAGAAGCTCAGCGCGGCGGCCACGGCCGGCTCCTGCCGTTGCCCACCCCAGGCGAGGAGCAGCGGCACGCGCACCGCATCGAAGGAGAAGCGGGGTGGCCAGCCTATGGCGGGCGCGAGGGCGGCATCGGCTTTGCGCAGCGCGAGCCAGTCCGGCGGCAGCGCCCAGGCTCCGAACCGCCCCTCCCGCAGCAGGATGAGGCCATCCTGCACCAGACGGCGCCACAGCGGGCTTGGAGCGAGTTGGGCGAGGACGCCGAAGGCCGGGAAGACGTAATAGGACGGGTTCACCACGATGCGCTCGCGGTCCTCGAAGCCCGTAGCACCCGGCAGGAGCACGAGGCGACCCAGGACGTCGCGGGTCAGCAGCCGGAGGATGTCGCGTGCGATCGCCGCCGCGGCGGCGCGCAGCGCAGGGTCGTGCCATTTCGCGGCGCCGAGCGCGAGGCCCCATGCGATGTAGATGTCGCCATCCGTGGCGTTGTTGGGATCGTCGATGGCGGGCCGGGCCTGCGGCCGGTAGCGCCAGGCATGCAGGTGGTCGTGCGGGCGCCGGAGCGTGGCCTGGGTCCAGCGCAGCAGGCGGTCGAAGCTTGCGCGATCGTCGACGATCGCAGCGAGCAGCAGGCCCCAGCCCTGGCCTTCCGTGTGGGACACGCCCTGGTTGCCACTGTCGACGATGCGACCGTCGGACAGCATGAAGCGCCGCAGGAAGCTCTGCCACTCCCCCCGCATGTGGTCGAGGATGGTCTGCGCATCCGACATCCGCGGCGCGACGAGCGCGGGCAAGGCGAGGACCATGGCACGTCGCCTGGAGAGGTGGTCGTGCATGGCGCTCCACGCGGTGGTTGGGGGCGAGACGATCTTCGGGCAAGCGAGGGTTGCTGTCGATGTCGGGATGCAACGTCCAGGGAGGCGAGGTCACGGCAGCGATCGCAATGGGTGCAACCAGGGCCGCCCGGTGCACGCGTGACGCCGGCGCCCCCGCTTTTGCCATTTGCCCGACCCTGCGGCCCTGATCGACCGTTCGCGTGCGCGTGCGCGTGCGCGTGCGCGTGCGCGTGCGCGTGCGGGTCGTGGTGTCGGTGCGTCCGCATGCGCCGCCGTGTCGGTGCGTCCGCATGCGCCGCCCCAAGAGCGCGGTGTCGGCCTCCAGCGCCGGGCAGGCGCGGGTGTCGGGGTCCCCCATGGGCAGGATGCGGGGCGGTCGGGGTCCACCATGGGCAGGATGCGGGGCCGACGCCCGCATTCTGGCGCTTCGCGGGCGGAAGACTCTCGCAGTGTCCAGTTGATAACTTCCAGGAAACCCGGCAGCGTAACAGCCTGCGCGACTGCACCATGGGAACGAGGAGGCGGCGGATGCTCGCCGCAACGACCACCCGGCACGTCGAGCCCGACGCGGTCAGCACTGACCTGCCGGTCGCAGAGGCCTATTGGCGCCTCCGCTCGGCGGATGAACTCCCCGAGACACAGCTGCTGGCGCGCGGCATCGGTGACGACTGGCTCGCGTCGGCGCCGCCGCCTCCATCCGACCTGCCCTTGCCGGACCCCGCCGCTCCCGGCCCCTGGATCCGCAGCGCGCAGGAATGGCTGGTGGCGGAAAGCGAGCGCACCGCGGCGGCGCTGGCGCCGCTTCCGGATTCAGCGCTGTCGAGGGCGCTGGCACAGGTGTTGCCGACCCTGGCAACGGACGGGGCCTGGTTGCAATACGCCTCCAACCCGCTCAACTCCCACACGCCACTCGCCAGTTCCATGCTGCGGCTCTACTGCCACCGCAGGGGGACGGCGGGCCGGCTCGTGGCGGGCCTGCGCGTGCAGCTCGGCTTTCCCGATCCCGGTTCATGGGAATTCGCGACGCATCGCGACCTGCAGCCGCAGGCTTTCGGCCCGCCCATCCTGCAGCTTGCCCTCGCGCAACAGGCGTGCGTGCGGCTTCCCGAACTCCTCGGCCTGACGCTGTTCGCGGCCATCGCCACGCCGGATCCCCTTCTCGAGGCCCTGGCGCGGCGCCTCCCCGCCCTGCCGGCGATCCCGCGGGTGCGGGAGGACGAGGTTGCAGACGTGCTGCTGGCGTTGGAGCAGGCAGGCGTGGCCGCCGACAGGACCGCCGTGGCGCGGCTGCGAAGCGGCTTCTCGGCTGCGGCCGGACTGCAGCGGCTGACGCGCGAGGCGGCGCTTCGGCTCGCCCGCCAGGATGGCCCGATGGCGCGCATGGTGTCGCTCCTGACCCGAAAGGCCGCTGTCGCGCAGGGCTATCACGGCGCCATCGGGATGCCGAACGGACCGCTCGACGCGTTGCTGGGCGGAAGCGACCCGTCGGCGATTCTCGATGCCCTTGCCGCCTCGGACTACGTGGTCCCGGGCGATCCCGATCGCAGCCGCCTGCTGGCAGCGGCATCCGGGCCGCGAGGTGCCATGGCCGGGGTGTTCGACGCCTCCGAGATCGCCACGATCAGGGCCTGGATCGCGTCCCTGCCGGATGCGATCGAACCACCCTCGCCAGGCCCGCCGACGCTGGCGCTGCCCCGCATCCCGGCCCCGGGCAGCGTCGCCTCGAACGACAGGTGGGCCTGGGACGGGCGTCCGCTGCGCGAACTCTACAACCCCCTCCTCCATATCGATGAGCACCCCGAATTGCTGCCGCTCGCACGGGGCCTGGCGACCCTCTGGCTTGCCCGTGCGGGCGTCGGCCAGGAAAGGCCGGGGCCGCGCGGACTTCCTTTCGCACGCTATGACCACGCCGCGCTGGAAGCGTGGCTGCACGCCCGGCATCGGGAACAGGTCGCAGAATGTCGGGCATGCGCTTCGCCGGACGGGGCGGGCGCGCCGTCGCGCGAGGCGGTGATCGACGATGCCGTGCAGCTCTGCCCCATGGTGCTGATCGACGGCGCATGGCTGCATCGGACGGCGCAGCTGGGCTTCGCCGAGACGCCTGTCGGTGCCCTGCTGTTCCGCATCTGGCGTGACGAGGTCGGCGATGGCGCTGTCCGCGAGAACCATCCGAACCTGCATCGCGAACTGATGCAGGAGATGGGCATCGCCATGCCCGCCTTCGGCACCGCCGCGTTCGCGGGCTGGTCGCGGCTGCGCGACGAGGCGTTCGCCGTACCCGTGTTCTGGCTCTGCATCGCCCGATTCCCGCGCCACTTCCTGCCGGAACTGCTCGGGTTGAACCTCGCCATGGAGTTGTCCGGTGTCGGTGGCGCCTATCGCCGTGCTGCGGCGGCGCTGCGTGCGCATGGCTTCACCCCGACCTTCGTCGAACTGCACAACACCGTGGACAACATCTCGACAGGACACACGGCCAGCGCCGCCGCCGCCATTCGGCTCCACCTCGACGAGGCCCTGGCGCTCGGCGGGCCAGAGGACGTGCAGCGTCGCTGGAAGCGGATCTGGTGCGGCTACCGGGCCCTGGTCCCGCCGCCGGGCTTCGAGAGGTAAGGGCGGAGATGGACGTCGTCGGCGCGAGACGGATCGTGGTTCTTCATGACCTGCATGTGCCGCACGCCCCGATCCGGCGCCTGGCGAGGCATTTGCCGACCGATCAGGTGCTGCATCTCGACGCAGGCAGCGCGAGGGCCCCGGTGCCGCCGATGCGGCTTCGGGCAGCGCTGATCGCGGCGCCGGCCGCCCGCATCGTGCTCACGCGCTTCGCCTCGCCCGCGCCCGACCGGGACGACGACTTCGTCATCCAGTGCGTTCTTCCCATCGCCCATCCCATACCGCGCGTTGTTGCCGACATGCAGGGGCGGTTGCGCAGGAGCGGACAGGAGGCAACGTCCCTGGCTGCGGCGATGGCGGATGGTCGCCTCGGGACCTACGGTGGATATCCGCGCGCGAATTTCCAGGTTGGCTTCCTGCTGGGCGCGCATCAGGACGGTGTGCGCGAGCAGCCCGAGGCGTTGGCAGCCCGGCTTGCATCCGCAGGCGTACGTTTTGGCCTGGTCGATGTTCCGGCGACGCTCACCCTGGCGATCCACGACGCCTTCGCCCTGGCAGGCATCGCGCCACCACCGCCCGCGCCGGAGAGCGACCTGGATCTTCCGGCACGCCTGGAAGCCGCGCGCGACAGCCTGGGTCGGGCCATATTCGACCACCTCTGCCGGAAGAACCGGGAGGATCTGCTCATGTTCGACGCTGTCGTCGAGCTGCTGTGCGCGGATCGAACCGTACTGCCGAAAAGCCTGCGGGACGCCGTCACGACGTCGTCCGATGCCGCGGCACGCCTGACGGGCCACCGGCGCAGCGGGGGAGCGCTGGGCCGTACCCGACCCGCGACCCCGTCGGCGCAGACTGTTGGAGCGGCGCGTGCGCCCGCATCGGAGCGTCCTGCGTCAGACGCCGCAGACTTTCATCGAAGCGCGGAGGACGTCGGCGATGCCGGCGCGTCGGCGAAGATGCACGTGGCGGATCCCGTTCTCGGCTGGCGCCTTGCCCCAGGACATGTGGGCAACATGACCAGCGGCTGGGGCGCCGACGTCGCGCTGCGCATCGATGAGGATGGCTGCCGTACCGTGCCCGGGCAGCCCGGAAGCGCGCCCGCGACTCTCGCGCTCTACGGTTGCTCCTGCGTGTTCGGCTGGTGGCTTCCGGCGGAAGACACGATGGCAGCGCTTCTGCAGGCCCGGCTCGGTGCCGGTTGGCGGGTCGAGAATCACGGGGTCGGCGGGTATGGCCAGACCCAGGCCGTGCTGCAGCTGACGCGCGACCTTCGGTTCAGCAGGAGTTCCGTCGTCGGGTTCGGCTGGATCGACGGCCACCTTGCACGCAACGTGACCGCGATCGGTCTGGTCCAGCGTCAGGCGGAGCTGGCGATCCGCCGCAGAGGCTCGTCCATCGTCAGCATGCCGCGCGCCGTGCTTTCCGAGGCCAACCGGATCGAGATTCGCCAGGTTGGGATCAACCGGCCCGATCTGCTCGGTCTGGACCTGACGGACTTCGCGCCCGATCCGGCGCTGCTGGACGTCGTGTGCGCCACGCTGATGCGCCGCGCCGCTGCCCTGGTACGAGCGCAAGGCGGCGACTTCTTCGTTCTCGTCCAGATGGGCCGTCCCTCTGCGGCTCTGCTGCGCATGCTCGCCGCCGATGGCATTCCGGTGCTGGATGCCGCCGTCGAGGGCGCCGCGTGGATGATCGGCGAGGCGAATCCGCATCCGAATGCTGCGGCAAACAAGCGCTACGCCGACGTGGTCGAAGCGCATGTCAGGACCCTCGGCCGTCACGTCGCGGAGACAATCTCCTGATGCCGGCGGGGCGGGCCCCGGTCGTGCTCGGTGTCTCGGGTCTCTACCATGATTCCGCGGCGGCGGTGGTGCGGGGCGGCGAGATCATCGCGGCGGCACAGGAAGAGCGCTTCACCCGGCGCCGCCATGATTCGGCTTTTCCGGACCGGGCGATCGCGTGGTGCATCGAGCAGGCCGGAGGCGTCGGCAGGATCGACGCCGCAGCGTTCTACGAGGACCCGGCGCTGACGCTGGACCGCATCCTGCGCAGCGCCGTCGAGACGGCCCCTGAGAGCATGGCTCTGTTCGCGCTCGCGGCACCGCTGCAGCTCGGCCAGAAAATCAACGTGGCGGAGCGGCTCATGGGGTGGCTGGGTCCGGCCGCGGCGGACAATCTCCACCTGGTCGACCATCACCTCTCGCATGCGGCCTCCGCGTTCTACCCCTCGCCGTTCCCGGATGCGGCCATCCTCGTGGTGGATGGCATGGGCGAATGGGCGTCGACGACCATTGCGCGCGGCGGGCGGGCCGGCATCGAGACGCTCGCGCAGATCAGGTTTCCGCACTCGCTCGGCCTGTTCTACGCCGCCTTCACGTGGCACTGCGGCTTCCGGGTGAATTCCGGAGAATACAAGCTGATGGGGCTCGCGCCGTTCGGTGAGCCTCGGTATGTGCAACGCATCCTCGACCATGTGATCGACCTTCGCCCCGATGGATCGTTCCGTCTGGACATGCGCTGGTTCGGCTATCTGACCGACAACACCGCCACGAGCCCCGCGTTCGAGACCCTCTTCGGCGTGCGCCGGGAGCCCGAGGCCCGCATCACGGCCGAGTATTGCGACATCGCGGCGTCCGCCCAGGCCGTGCTCGAGGAGGCGATGCTGCGACTGGCCCGCCGGGCCCTGGCAGTCAGTGGGAGCCGCAATCTCTGTCTTGCCGGCGGGGTCGCGCTGAATTGCGTCGCCAATGCCCGCATCCGGCGCGAGGTGGAGGGACTTGAGCATCTCTGGATCCAGCCGGCGGCCGGGGATGCAGGCGGCGCGCTCGGTGCGGCGCTGCAGGTGTCTCATGCGATGTTCGGCGCGCCGCGCCATGCCGGCGTGGGGCGTGGCATCGATAGTCAGCGCGGCAGTCTCCTCGGCCCCGCATACGACGATGCAGCCGCCGCGGCGGCATTGGCCGCCGCCGGTGTCCATTTCCACCCCGTCCCGGATTGCGAAGCGCGCGACGCGCTGGTGGTCCAGGCTCTGGCGGACGGGATGATCGTCGGACGCTTCGACGGGCCGATGGAGTTCGGACCGCGCGCGCTCGGCAATCGTTCGATCCTGGCCGATGCGCGGCGTGCCGACGGCCAGTCGCACATCAACCTGCGGGTCAAGTTCCGCGAAACCTGGCGACCCTTCGCGCCGTCCGTCCTGGCGGAGCACGCCGCGGACCTGTTCGAGCTGGACATCGAGAGTCCGTACATGCTGATGACGGCGGCGGTGCGTCCCGAGCTGCGGTTGCCGGGCAAGCCGGTTCCGCAGCCGGCAGGGGATGACCTCATGGCGCGGCTCGCCCAGCCCCGCTCGGCATGGCCATCGGTGACGCATGTCGACTTCAGCGCACGCGTCCAGACCGTGGACGCCGTCCGAAATCCTGGCTTCCATGCCTTGCTGACACGGTTCCACGCCGTCACCGGATGTCCAGTGCTGCTCAACACCTCGTTCAATCTCCGCGGCGAACCCATCGTGGCCTCCCCTGCGGACGCTGTCCGGTGCTTTCTCTGCTCGGGCCTGGACCTGCTGGTGATCGGAGGGTTCCTTGCGTGGAAGCGCGAGCAGCCACCCGGATTGCGGGCGCTGGAAGGCAGCGCCCGCCATGAACCGGACTGACCGCGTGGAAGGAACGGCATGAGTCCCGAGAGCTTCGTCGCCGACGTGCTGCTGCCCCTGCGCCAGGCGCGCCGCCGGCGCGGCCTGGCGTGGCTCGCGCTGGCGCCTGACCCCTCCGTTGCGAGCTATTTCGAGGCGCCACAGAGCCGTACCGGAGGCGTTGCGCGGGTGCCGATCGATGCCGTGGACGCAGCCGCGATGCTCGAGGCACTCGCTGCATGGTGGACGGCGGACGCCGAGGGCCAGCTGGCCAGCATCCTCCCGGACCTCGAGGATCTGCGCGAAACCGTGACGGCGCAGATGCAGCCGGCAGGCACGAGCGTGCCGAAGCTGTCCTACACCGCCTATCCGCTGCTCTGACCCGGACGGGTGGCGTTGCTAGCAGGGCGCGTGTCGGGCGCCCCGACACCGGCCCGGACCCTGGCTTTCTGGAGTGGGTGCGTACTCCGTCCTGTCACGAGGATCCGCAGAGAAACTGCCGCCGGGGAGCGATGGCCGGCCTCTCCCGCACGACACCTGAATAGCCGCGGCTGCTTCCGTGGCCGTCCCGCCAGGGCCGAACATCCCGGCCGCGCCCACGCTGGGACCGGGGGTTCGCCTTGCGCGCTGCGTCATGCTCTCTCCTGATCCGCGGCAGCTTCGCCGCTGTCAGGCAAGAAGTCCCCGTATCGACCTGTCCCAATTTCCAGGGCCACCTCTGCCGCTCGACCGCACGGGGTGTCTGATGGTCACCGCAACCAGGCCTCGTCTCACGCGTTCCTCGCATGCGCGCAGACCCGGAAAAGCGGCATCGGTCGCCACTGTTCGTCCTGGGACGCTGCAGGGGTAGCTGCGCGGGAGGACGTCTGATGACAAAGCATCTTGTCGCCGCTCTGCTGCTGGGCGGGATCATCGCGAGTGGGCCGGTGCTGGCGCAGGGCTCCGGCACGGGCAGCGGCGGCCTTTCTGGCGGCAGCCCAGGCTCACCCGGCGCTGGTGCCACGGGAGGCACAAGCAGCCCGAATATGGGACCCGCGGCCAGACCGGGCGTGAACCCGTCTGGCGTCGGCGCGGGCGCAAACAGCGCGCCGGGACCGGTTGGCGCGCCTCCGGCGGGCAGCGGCACGCCTGCGCCGGGTCGTACCAATCCGCCAGGCACAGGTACGTCTCCCAGCAGCCGGTGATTGAGCGCTCTTCGTGAGGTCGTTCGGGGCTCGTCGGCGCATCGTCAGCCGGCGAGCTGCGGACGGACGTCTGACGTATCGCTGACGCGTGCAGGGCCTCGTGCGACGCGGCGTGCCGACGCCAGAGGCACGCGATGCACCCGTGGTCCCGGACGCACTGAACCGCGGTGGGTTCAGGCTCTACGAGCATTTCCGCCCCGAGGTGCCAGAGGGCGTGAAGGGCTGTGTGGCGAAAGGCGAATTGCACCTGGATCGCGTGCGTGACGCGGGTTCGAGATAGGCTCGCGGCGCCTCCGTGGGCGGCCGTCAACCGCATTGCTGGCAACCGATCGCCGGCAGCCGCGTGCCCGAGCACTGCCACCTGGCGCGTAGCCTTGTTGGCATGACTGCGCAGCTGCCACAGGCGCACCGGCGCCATGGGAGAAGGTCGGCCAAGGTGTCCAAGCCGAGCGCCCGAGCCGGAGCCCAGGCGCGTTAGAACGCGCAGGTTGTCGGGACTCGACTTGGCCCGACCGCAATCGCCGGGACCTGCGCAAAGTCGGGGGTACCGAGCGCAGCATCCGCCTCAAAGCGGCAGGAAACCTGAAGTCTTGGCGGAGGGGATGGGATTCGAACCCACGATAGAGGTTGACCCCCTATAACGGTTTAGCAAACCGTCGCCTTCAGCCACTCGGCCACCCCTCC
>JAIYAI010000602.1 GCA_027489135.1 Acetobacteraceae bacterium | reverse complement strand
GCAGGATCAGCGCCATCGGCACGTACTCGGCGAAGTTGCCATGTGCCCGCGCCGCGCGTTCCACCAGGCGGTGCGGCGTGCCGAGCGCCACCTGGTAGCGCCGCCGCGCGCCGATCACGCGGATCGAGAGGTACACGAACAGCCCCGCCAGCAGCGCGGCGTAGAGCGAGGTGGCGGGCAGCGGCATCAGCCTTCCTTCACATCCGCGGCAACGGCGCCGCTGATCCGCAGCAGGTCCGCCGGCGTCGTCTCGAACACATGCATCGGCGATCCCGCCGCGGCCCAGACCCGGTCCAGGGCCAGCAGCTCGCTGTCCAGCAGCACCACCGGCGGCGTCAGGTGCGCGACCGGCGCGACGCCGCCGATGGCGAAGCCGGTCACGTCGCGCACCCAACTGCCCTCTGCCCGCTTCACGGCAAGCCCGGTTGCCGCCGCGACCTTCGTCATGTCCACCCGGTTGGCGCCGGAGGCGATGACCAGCACCGGCCGCGCACCGGCGCGGAACACGATGGACTTGGCGATGGCCGCGACGTCGCAGCCCACCGCGGCGGCGGCATCCGCGGCGCTGCGCGTGCCGTCCGGGAAGGCGCGGATCGTGTCGGCATGCCCCGCCGCCAGCAGCGCCGCGCGCACGCGATCGACCGAGGAGCCGCTCATCGCCGTTCGTCCAGCGCCTGCACGAGTGTCTCCTCCAGCGCGCGGATCGGCGCCTGGTCGCCATCGGCCAGCGGCGCCGCGGCGCGGATCGCCGCCCGCCGTGCTGCCCGCCGCGCCGGGTCGCGCGCCTCCTCCGCCAGCATCGCAACCTGCGTCACGACATCCTCCTCCGTCGCGGCCAGCATGTCCGCGCACCCGATCCGGCGCAGCAGTCCCGCGGCCAGGCGCTGGCGCAGGAAGGCGCCCTCCATCGCCACCACCGGGAGCCCGCGATGCGCCGCCGCCCAGGCGGTCGTGTATCCGGAGAAGGCCGGCGCATCGAGATAGACGTCCATCGCGTCCAGCAGCCCGAGGAAGCGCGCCGGCGCCTGCCAGGGAAACACCCTGAGCGTCGCCGCGGGATCGACGCCCTCTGCCGCCAGCGCCGCACCCAGCCGCGCCAGCAGACGCTCCGTCGCCCAGGGGTATTCCAGCGACCGTGGCAGGTAGATCCGGCAGGGCCCCGCCGCCCGCGCCGAACGTGCGACCAGCGCGTCATGCGCAGGCTCCAGCTTGAAGGGCATGTGCGGCAGCACCAGCCGGGCGACGCCGCGGTCCTCCGGCAGGTCGAGCCCCTCCGGCGCCTCCGCCTCCGTCCCGTGCCAGGTCGTGCACACGCCCGTGCCGGGCAGCCGCACCAGGCGTTCCGTGTAGTGCGCCGCCGCCTCCGCGCCTTCCAGCAGGTCGCCCGAGAGGTAGATGTCGATCTCCGGCAGGCCGCTGGTCACCGGATGCCCCCAGGACGTCACCTGCAGCGGCGCCAGGCGCAGCGTCGCCAGGGCGAGGCCGGTCGGGTCCATCCCGATCTCCGGGAACAGCAGCACGTCGGGCCGGTCGGCGGCGATGCGCGCCACCCAGTCCCGCGCCGGCATCGGCCCCTGCACGAGGTCGTCGGCGCGGTCGCGGGCCCAGTCGGTCTCCGGGTCCGTCTCCGCGCGCGTATGGTACAGCACCACCTCGAAGCGGCTGCGGTCGATGCCGCCGAGGATGCCCTTCAGCACCACGTCCCACACCGGATGTCGCCGCAGATGGCCCGTGCAGGCGGCGAGCCGGATGCGGTCCCGCCGCGGTGGCGCCAACGCGGGTGCAGCCAGCGCCGCCTGCCCGGCCCGCGCCATCAGCCGCCCGTGCCGCGCCAGCAGCCCGGTGAGGTCGCCAGGCCGGTAGGCCAGTTCGAAGGGCTGCACCCGCCCCAGCACGCCGCCGAGCGCCGCCAGCCGGGTCGCCGCCCAGCCCTCCAGCGCGGCCAGTTCCGCGGCGAAGGCCGCCGGCGCCGCCGCACTTTCCGCAGCGCTTTCCGCCAGGATGGGCAGCGTCGCCACCAGCCGCTCCAGCCGCGGCTCCGGCGCCTCCGGCTCCAGCGCGATAACGCGATCGAGCAGGGCCCGCGCCGCCGCCGCATCGCCAAGCTCCCGCCGCGCATAGGCGAGGTAGCCCAGCGTCTCCGCATGCTCCGGCCGCAGCGCCAGCGCCCGGCGGCAGACCGGCTCCGCCTCCGCCGGCTTGCGGAAGAACAGGAGCAGCCCGGCCAGCCGCGTCAGCGCCTCGGGCAGGTCGGGCTTCAGCGCGATGGCGCGCCGATACTCGGCCAACGCCGCCCCGCTGCGGAGCTGCCGGTTCAGCACCAGCCCGAGCGTCGCATGCGCCTCCGCCCAGTCGGGCCGGGCCGCGAGCGCCGCGCGGCAGGCCGCTTCGGCCGCCTCCAGACGGCCGAGCGCGACCAGCGTCGTCGCCAGGTTGTGCCGCGCTTCCGGATAGTGCGGCCGCAGTGCCAGCGCCGCCTCGTAGCAGGCCGCCGCCTCGTCCAGCCGTCCCAGCTCCTTCAGCGCGGCGGCGCGGTTGAAGGGCAGCTCCGGGATCTCCGGGGCCAGCGCCGCGGCCCGCGCGAAGGCCTGCTCCGCCTCCGCCGGCCGTCCCGCCCGGTGCAGCGCGGCGCCCAGGTTGGACTGGTACTGCGCCACCTGCGGCGCCACGGCGGCAGCGCGCCGCCAGGCCTCCGCCGCGGCCTCGACCTGGCCGAGGCGCAGCTTCACGACGCCTTGCAGGTTCCACGCCTCGGCGTCCCGCGGCGCGAGGTCGAGCAGGCGCCGGCAGGCCTTGTCGGCCAGCGAGAGCTTGCCGGACTCGAATTGCCGGAGCGCCTCGGCAAAGGCGGCCTGCGCGGCGCGCGGACGCATCGACGGGTCCCTCGGGATGCGGGTGGGCGCTTCCCGTAACAGGCTGGCGGCCGCGGGGGAACGCCCCGTGGCGGTGCGCGGGACCACAGCGGATTCGAAGAATCCAGCAGGATCAGGCCGCAAACAACCGTGCCGGACAAATCGGGCACTTCGCCCCGGCGCGATGGGCGCAGCGCGCCCCTTGATAATATTCCTATCGCACGGCAGGGGGAGGCCTCGCAAGCACAACCCCGCGCCATTTTTCGCGCGGCATGCCTCGGCTGCGCCCGCCTTCCGCGATCGTGCCCTGGCGCCGCGCCCCGCTTCGCCCGATCTACCCCCGCATGGAGCCCCTGGCCCTCTACATCCACTGGCCCTTCTGCGCGGCCAAGTGCCCCTACTGCGACTTCAACAGCCATGTCCGCGAACGGGTCGACCAGGCCCGCTTCGGCGCCGCGCTGCGCCGCGAACTCGCCTTCGAAGCGGCCCGCGCCAATGGGACGGGGGGCCGGCGCCCGCTGGCCAGCATCTTCTTCGGCGGCGGCACGCCTTCGCTCATGGAGCCCGACACCGTCGCCGCCCTGATCGCCGACGCCCGGCACCTGTTCGACGCCGCGCCCGACATCGAGATCACCCTGGAAGACAACCCCACCAGCGTCGAGGCCGGGCGGCTGCGCGCCTTCCGCGATGCCGGCGTGAACCGCGCCTCCCTCGGCGTGCAGGCGCTGCGCGAGGACCCGCTGCGCTTCCTCGGCCGCCGGCACGACACGCGGCAGGCCATCGCCGCGCTGGAACTCGCCCGCGACCTCTTCCCCCGCCTCTCCTTCGACCTGATCTACGCCCGGCCCGGCCAGCAGGAGGCCGACTGGCGCGCCGAGCTGCGCGAGGCCCTGGCGCTCGCGGCCGACCACCTCTCGCTCTACCAGCTCACCATCGAGCCCGGCACGCGCTTCGCCACCGAGCACGCCCGCGGCGCCTTCGCCCTGCCGGAGGAGGACGACGCCGCCCGGCTCTACGAAGCGACGGCCGAGGAAGCGGCCCGCTTCGGCCTCGCGCCCTATGAGGTCTCCAATTACGCGAAGCCGGGGGCGGAGAGCCGCCACAACCTGCAGTACTGGCGCTACGGCGACTACCTCGGCATCGGCGCCGGCGCGCATCAGCGGCTGCTGGTCGGGGACGCGCTCCTGGCGATCCGCCGCCACCGCGGGCCGGAGGAATGGCTCGCGCGCGTCGAGCGCGACGGCCACGCCATCACGGGAGAGGAGGCCCTCTCCCCCGCCGACCGCGCGCGGGAGGCGCTGCTGATGGGCCTTCGCCTGGCGGAAGGCATAGACCCCGCCCGCATCGAAGCGCGCAGCGGCCTGCCCTTCGATGCCACCATCGATTCCGCGATCCTCGCCGCCTGCCTCGAC
Source organism: Acetobacteraceae bacterium (assembly GCA_027489135.1). Taxonomy (GTDB): domain Bacteria; phylum Pseudomonadota; class Alphaproteobacteria; order Acetobacterales; family Acetobacteraceae; genus JAIEOP01. Next base: position 10,692 of record JAIYAI010000602.1, on the reverse strand, counting down.
GAGGGCTACCTGGCCTGGGGCCCCGAGGGCCGCCTCCGCGCGACGGCGGAGGGACGCATGCGGCTCGACGCCATGCTGCCGGCGCTGCTGCGGTGAAGCCCGCCGGTTTCGAGATCTTCCTCGCCGCCCCGCCCGGCCTCGAGGAGACGCTGCACGCCGAGGTGCGCCTGAAGGGCTTCCGCCAGCCGCGCGTCGTGCCCGGCGGCGTGGTGACGGAGGGCGGCTGGCCCGAGGTCTGGCGCGCCAATCTCTGGCTGCGCGGCGCCGGGCGCGTGCTGGCCCGCCTCGACACCTTCCACACGCGGCACCTCGCCCATCTCGACGACCGGGCCCGCCGCGTCGACTGGGCCGCGGTGCTGCGCCGCGACGTCGCCGTCCGGGTGGAGGCCACCTGCGCGCAGTCCCGCATCTGGCACAGCGGCGCGGCGGCGGAGCGCATCGCGCGGGCCATCCGCGAGACGCTCGGCGCGCCGGCGGCGGAGGGCGCCCCAGGGGAGCGCAGCGTGACGGTGATGGCGCGGATCGAGAACGACCTCTGCACCATCAGCCTCGACACGTCCGGCGAGCCCCTGCACCGGCGCGGCTGGAAGCTGGAGGTGAACCCCGCGCCGCTGCGCGAGACCCTGGCGTCGCTGTTCCTGCGGCAATGCGGCCATGACGGGACGGAGCCGGTGCTGGACCCGATGTGCGGCGCCGGCACCTTCGTGATCGAGGCGGCGGAGATCGCGGCGCGGCTGAACCCGGGGCGGCTCCGGTCCTTCGCCTTCGAGCAGCTTGGTACCTTCGACGCCGCTGCCTGGCAGCAGATGCGCGCGGTGCGGAGCGCGCGGGAGCCGACGCTGCGCTGCCACGGCAGCGACCGCGACGCCGGCGCCGTCGCCATGGCGCGCGCGAATGCGGAGCGTGCCGGCGTCCAGGGCTGGACCGGGTTCCAGCAGCGCGCGATCAGCGACGTGGTGCCGCCGGATGGGCCGCCAGGCCTGGTCATCGTCAACCCGCCCTATGGCAGCCGCATGGGCGAGGCGAAGGCGCTGGTGCCGCTCTACAAGGCCTTCGGCCGGGTGATGCGCGAGCGCTTCGCCGGCTGGCGCGTCGGGTTGGTGACCAGCGAGCCGCGGCTGGCGCAGGCGACGGGGCTGCCCTGGCTGCCGCCGGGTCCGCCGGTGCCGCATGGGGGGATGCGGGTGACGCTGTGGCGGACTGGCGTGTTGGGGTGAGGGGCGGCGTGCCGGCGCGGGTCTACGGCGGCGACGCGGGGGTGCAGACGCGGCGCGGCAAGGGGCCACCACTCACCAGGTAGACACCGGCGGAAATCAGTCCGATGGCGACCCACTCCGACGCCGCCGGCCACTCCTGGAGCACCGGGATCCCCATCAGCCCCGTCACGACGGGTGTGAGCGCGACGAAGGCGGCACCGCTCGTCGCACCAAGCAGGCTCACCATGCGGCCGTAGAGCAGCAGCGCGACGATAGCCGTCAGCACCCCCTGCACCAGGGCCTGCAGCGCGATGTCGAAGGCCGGCGCCCTGAACACGCTGGCACCGACGACCGCCACGTAGAGCGGCATGTACAGCACCAGGGAGCCGACAGCCGCGATCGCGGCGGCGTGCAGGCCGCCCAGTCGGGCACGCCGCATCGCCACGGTGTAGGCAGCCCAGGCGAGGCCCGCGAGGAGGAACATCGCGTGTCCGATGGTCTGTCCGGTGCCGAGAGTTCCACCGCCCGCCCAGACGATCCCGATGGCACCAGCGAGTATGCCGGCCAGGCCGACCCAATTCGCGCCAGCGAAGGACTCGCGCAGAAACCACGCGGCCAGGATCGCGACCATCAGCGGCATGACACCGGGAAACAGCGCCCCGGCATGTGCTGCGGGCGCGAATGTCACGCCTGCGCTGACCAGCAGGACCATCGGCGCGCCGCATCCGGCGATGATCGCGGCGACCCCCGTCCAGCCGAGACGGTCCAGCGCGAGGCCTTCCCGCAGGAGGAGTGGGAACAGCAGGACGCCGGCGACCGAAAAACGAATGGCCGCGATATCCCAGGGCGTCAGGCTGGTGCGCACGCCGAGGCGCGAGACCACGATGAAGGAAGCCCAGATGCAGACCGCCGCCAGCCCGTAGATGGCGCCGAGGCGGTAGGATGTGGTCACGCGCCGGTCGACCGTCATGCGGGGGGATACCCTGGTGATCGCGCGTGGAACCGATGCGCCCCCGCAGGCTGCCTCGGCGCTTCCGTGCGGACCATCCGGTCATTGCTCCCACAGGGGCGAATCGCCAGCACCGCGCACAGGCCCCGCCCGCACGCCTCACACGAATCTTCCCGGATCCAGGATCCGCTCCTCCCGGTCCCAGGCCAGGAAGGCCCGCGCCAGCCGCGCCGCGCACCACAGCCAGATCAGCAGCAGGACGGAGAAGCCAACCTCCGGCTGCGGGATCAGCAGCGGCGCCAGCAGGCCGAGGCAGCCGAACCAGAAGGTCCGCACGCCATAGGCATGGTGCGTCGCCCAGATCGTGTTGCGCGCCGGACCCCACCAATGCGCCAGCACGCCGCCGGCGAACCACGGCAGCAGCACCGCCAGCCCCGCCGCGAAGCACAGGTTCATCGCCAGGACATGGCGGCGTGGGTCCATGCTCAGGGGGCCGCGCGGCCACGGCGCCTCGGAGCCGGTGCCGCGTGCAGCGCGCCGGCCAGCCAGTCCAGCGCACCCGGGGTGGCGGCCCAGGCCGGCTGCATCTCCGCATAGGCGAGCTGGGCCTCGCTGGCCTCGCCCGGCGAATATGCGTCGGGCAGGCTCCTCGGCATGCTGGCCGCGCCGGTGAGCAGGGGCGCGAGATGCGGGTTGGCCTTCAGCGCAGCGTCCAGCGCCCGCTTCGCCCCGGCGCCGCCGGCACCCTCCTGGCGGAACCTGAGCAGGGCCGCGCCATAGGTCATGGCGGGATAGTGGTCCGCCGCGTACCGCGCGTGCAGCGCCGCGGCCTCCGCGTCCCGGCCCGCCGCAAGCAGCCAGCCCATCAGCAGGTAGCGTATGCCCTGGTTGTCGTTAGGGTTGAGCACCAGCATGCCCTGCAGCTCGGCAATCGCAGCCGCGTGCTCGCCCTGGCGCCAGAGTTCCTCGGCCAGGCCTGCCCGGGCACGCATGTAGGGCCGGGATTCCAGGAAGCCCCAGAAATGCCCTTCCATTTCCAGGAAGCTGAGCGCGCCGATGCCGAGCGTCCCCGCCGCGACCGCCTGGCGCCAGAGGGCGAGCGCGACGGGTGAGCCCTCCGGCGCCGAAGCGGCCAGTTGACCCCAGGCATCGGCCGAGAAGGGATTCTTCTGGAGCAGCGCACTGATCCTGCGCTGCCGCTCGGCCGCTGTGCTCGCCTCCATGGCGTCGAAGAATTCGAGCTGCGCCGCGTTGGCGGTCGCGTCCGCCTCGTCGCCTATCTTCCGCAACGCGTTGAGGAGCGCCGCGCTTGGCTTCTTCGCACCGACAGGCCTTGCCATCCCCACCCCCCTACCCTGCCCGCGCCAGGTCGAGCGCCCGCGCGTAGACCTGCTTGCGCGGCAGCCCCGTCGCCTCCGCCGCCGTCGCCGCGGCGTCGCGCACGGACAGCCCCGCGGCCAGGGCGCTGCGCAGCGCCGCGTCCAGCCCCGCCGCCGCGTCCGCGGCCGCCTCCGCCGGCGCCGGCCCGACGACGAGGCAGATCTCGCCGCGCGCCTCCGCCGTCGCGTAGTGCGCGGCAAGCTCTCGCAGCGTCCCGCGCCGCGTCTCCTCGAACCGCTTGGTGAGTTCCCGGCTCAGCGCGGCCGGCCGGTCGTCGCCGAAGGCCGCGGCCATGGCAGCCAGGCTCTCGGCCAGGCGGTGCGGGCTTTCGTAGAACACCATCGTGGCGGACAGCCCCGCCCGCTCCACCGCACGCAGCCGCCCCAGCTCCGCCGCCCGCGGTCCCGCCTTCGCCGGCAGGAAGCCGAGGAACAGGAAGCGGTCCGGCGGCAGGCCGGACAGAGTCAGCGCCATGACAGCCGCGTTCGGGCCGGGAATGGCGCCGACCGGCAGCCCTGCCGCGATCGCCGCCCGCACCAGCCGGTAGCCGGGGTCGGACACCAGCGGCGTCCCGGCATCCGAGACCAGCGCCACACGTTGCCCGGCGCGCAGGCGCTCCAGCACCCGTGGGGTCTGGTCATCCTCGTTGTGTTCGTGCAAGGGCAGGAGCGTCGCGGAAACGCCATGTCGCGCCAGCATCCCGCCGGTTACCCTGGTGTCCTCGCAAAGCACGGCATCCGCGTCGCGCAGCGCAGCGAGGGCCCGCGGGGAGAGGTCGCCGAGGTTGCCGATCGGGGTCGCCACCAGGGTCAGCCCGGCCGGCATCCCAGGCGATGGCTTGTCGCGGGACCCTGTCCCGGCCATTTCGGTCGGGGTAGGTTCGGGAGGGTGCGTCGTTGTCCGGTTCCCTGTTGCGCGGCGCCCGCCTGCCGGGCCTGCTGCTGCTTCTGCCCCTGCTTTTCGCCCTGGGGGCCTGCGGGCCGCAACCCCCGGCCTATATCGCGCCGCGCATCGCGCCGCCGCTCGGCGGCCAGGTCAGTGTCGCGCCGAACGAGCCGCCGCGCGATCGCGTCGGGCTGCTGGTGCCGCTGTCGGGCGGCAACCGCGCGCTCGGCGCGGCGATGTTGAACGCGGCGCAGCTGGCGCTGTTCGACCAGGCCGACCCGCGCGTCGAGTTGCTGCCGCGCGACACCGGTGGCAGCGTCGGCGGGGCGGCGGAGGCGGCACGCGCGGCGCTGGCCGCCGGGGCGCGCGCCTTCGCCGGGCCGCTGACCCGGGACGAGGCCTCGGCCGCGGCCTCCGTGGCACGCGCGGCGAATGCGCCGATCCTTGCCTTCACCTCCGATTCCAGCCTTGCCTCGGTCGGGCTCTGGGTGCTCGGGCTGACGCCCGACGAGCAGGCGGACCGCGTCGTCGCCGCCGCCGCCGCGGCCGGGGCGCAACGCTTCGGTCTGCTGGCGCCGAACGATGCCTTCGGCCGCCGGCTGGAGGCGGCGGTGCGCAACCGCCTGACGCTCGCCGCGCTGCCGCCGCCGGTGGTGGTGCTCTATGTCGCGCGCAGCGACGTCTCCGCCCCGGCCCGCACCCTGGCGGAGCAGGCGGGTCCGGAGGGGCTGGACGCCGTGATGATCGGCGACCGCGGCGGCCCGGCCCGGAGCGCCGCCGCGGCGCTGGCGGCCGCGCTGCCGCGGCCGGCCCGGCTGCTCGGCACCGCGCTCTGGCTGCAGGATGCGACGCTCGGGCAGGAACCGGCGCTGGTCGGCGCCTGGTTCGCCGCGCCCGACCCCGCGGCGCGGCAGAATTTCGAGGCGCGCTACACGACGGCGTTCGGGGAGCGACCGCCGCCCCTGGCCGGCCTCGCCTACGACGCGGCGCCGCTGTCGCTGCGCGCGGTGCGCGACGGCGGCGGATCGCCGCCGGTGGGCGTGCCGATGATGGGGGCGGACGGTCCGCTCATGCTGCTGCCGGACGGTCAGGCCCGGCGCGGCCTCGCCATCCTGGCGGTGCAGGCGGGCGGCGATCCGGCGCTGGTCGAGGGTGCGCAGGTGCCGACGGCCGCGGCCGGCTTCTGACCCCGATGCCCGAGCGCGTCCCGTTCGGCAGCGTGCTTCGGGCGGCGGCGCTCATCGCGGTGGTGCCCGCCGCGGCGCTGGCGCTGCTGATGGCGGACGGTCGGATCGCCGGCGAGCCAGGCTTTCTCGCGCTCGCCGCGGTGGTCGCCGGCGCCGTCGCGGTCGGGCGGCTCTGGATCGGCAACCTCGCCAGGCTGGCCGAGGGGCTCCGGCGTGCGTCGGAGGCCGATGCCGGCTTCGACCGGCCTGGGCTGGCGCCGCTGCTGCCCTCCGTGGCGGAGGTTGCGGACCGCGTGGCCGTGCTGGCGCGCCGCCTGGCGGAGCGGGCGGAGCAGGTCGGGCAGCTGCAGCGCGCCGACCATGCGATCGTGGAGGCGCTGCCGGACCCGCTGCTGGTTCTCGCCCCGGATCGCGGGCCGCTGCGCGCCAATGCGGCGGCGCGGGCGCTCTTCGGCGCGGCGGACGGGCGGGGCGGCGATATCGCCGCGCTGCTGCGCCACCCCGTGCTGGCCGGCGCGGTGGACGCCGCGCTCGCGGACGGCAGGGCGCAGGCCGTCGACCTGACCCTGCCGGGCCCGATGGCGCGGGAGCTCGTCGCGCGGGTGGTGCCGATGGACCCGCCGCTGGCCGATGGCGGGCGCATCGTCGTGCTGCTGACCGACCGGTCGCGCGAGCGGGCGGTGGAGCGCATGCGGGCCGACTTCGTCGCCAATGCCAGCCACGAACTGCGCACGCCGCTGGCCAGCCTGATCGGCTTCATCGAGACGCTGCGCGGCCCGGCGGAGGACGACCCGGCGGCGCGCGCCCGCTTCCTCGGCATCATGGCCGAGCAGTCCGAGCGCATGCGCCGGCTGATCGACGACCTGCTGGGCCTCTCCCGCATCGAGCTGACCGAGCACCAGCCGCCGACCGGGGAGGCCGTGCCGGCGCAGATCGTCCGCGCCGAGGCGGCGGCGATGGAGCCGATCGCCGCGGCGCGGCGGGCGACGCTGGTGCTGGAGCTGGACGAGGCGGCCCGCGCGGCGCCGGCGGATGCCGAGCAGGTGGCGCAGGTCGTGCGCAACCTGCTGGAGAACGCGCTGCGCTACGGGCGCGAGGGGGGCACGGTCACGGTGCGCGTCGCCCGCGCCGTACCGGGGGAGGATCGCCGCCTGCCCGCCCGCCCCGGCGTGGTGCTGGCGGTGGCCGACGACGGGCCCGGCATCGCGCGCGAGCACATCCCCCGCCTCACCGAGCGCTTCTACCGCGTCGATCGGGGCAGGGCGCGCAGCGCGGGCGGCACCGGGCTCGGCCTCGCCATCGTCAAGCACATCGTCAACCGCCACCGCGGCGCGCTGCTGATCGACAGCGAGGAGGGGCGCGGCAGCAGCTTCCGCGTCTGGCTGCCGGCGCCAGAGGGACATGGCCAGGGACATGGCCAGGGACAGGCCCAGGGACAGGCTGAGGGGTAGGCGTGGCGCGGCGCCGCTGGCATGGTTCCGGCGGGGGACGCCGGTCCTGCCAGACCGGAGACCGACATGCACCGAATGACCCGCCGCGCCACCCTGGCCCTTGCCGGCGCGAGCCTCGCCGCCCCCGCGCTGGCCTATCCGGACCGGCCGGTGCGCATCGTGCTGGGCGGCCCGCCGGGCGGGCTGAACGACATCGTCGCCCGCGCACTGGCGCAGCCGCTGGGGACGATCCTCGGCCAGTCCATGGTGGTGGAGAACCGGCCCGGCGCGGGCGCCAGCATCGGCGCGACGCATGCCGCGCGTTCGGCGCCCGATGGCTACACGCTGTGGACCGGCATCGTGGACACCCAGGCGATCCTGCCGACGTCCATGCGCAACCTCGCCTACGATCCGGACCGCGACTTCGCGCCCATCACCTTCCTCTGCAACGCGCCCTTCGCCATCGCCGTCGGCCCCTCGAAGCCCGGCATCGACAGCTTCGAGGCCCTGATGATGGCGGCGGCGGCGAAGCCGGAGGCGATCTCCTTCGCCTCCTGGGGCGTCGCCTCGACCCCGCACCTCGCCATGCAGCGCATCGTGCTGCCGCGGAAGATCGAGATGCTGCACGTGCCCTTCGCCGGCGCCGCGCCCGCGCTGCAGGCGGTGGTGGCGGGCCAGGTGGACTGTACCGCCCTGCCGGCCGGCGGCATCGCACAGATGGCCCGGGCCGGGCGGGTGAAGGCGCTGGCGGTGCTGGCGAAGCAGCGCGTTGCCTTGCTGCCGGAGGTGCCGACGCTGGTCGAACTCGGCGGCGAGCTGGATTCCGGGATCTGGCTCGCGCTCTACGCCCCGACGGGGACGCCGGCGCCGATCGTCGCGCGGCTCAACGCGGCGGCGCGGGAAGCGATGCAGACCCCCGGCTTCGTCGAGGTGCTGCGCCAGCAGGGCGCCGTGCCCGAACCCTCGACGCCGGAGGAGCTTGCCGCGCTCGGCCGGCGGGAACGCACGGCGTGGGCGGAGGTGGTGCGCGCGACCGGCGCCTACCTGGAGTGAGCCAGGGCACGGCGGGCGATTCACGCGCCGGCCGGGTCGATGCGCTGGCGATCACCCAAATGGACTAACGCTGCAATCACGCCGCGCACCTGATTGTTCTTTCGGAGACTCTGCGCCCCAGGTCTGGGCGCGTCCGAAAGACTGGAATGATCGGGACAGGCTTTGTCGTTGCCATGCGCGTGACCGGGCTGGTCGATGGCACGGCCCCCGGGCAGGCGCCGGCCTGGCTGATCCTGGCGCGCTGGGGCCCGGCCGGCGCCTGGCTGACGGTCGCCGAGGCGACGGAGGTGGCGCGCGGCCATAATGGCGGCCCGGACGACACCGCGCCCCCCAGCCTGCACCCGCGCGCCACCTGGGTCGGCAGCCTGGCCAGCGAGACCGCCGAGGAGGGTGCGATCTTCCTGCTGGCGCGCGAGGCGCCCACCGGCTTCCCCATCGCCGGCCGCTTCCGCCCGGCGGAGGGCTACGCGCGGCTAACCACGGCTGCGGATGGCCTGCACCTGACCCTGCTGGCGCGGGGGCTGGCGGAGACCGGTCGCCCGCCGCGCAGCTGGCACCTGCGCGCCGCGCAGCGCCCCTGGCTCGGCACCTGCATCGACGGGGGCTGAGGGCGGGCGCATCATTCGCCATGCTGCCGCACCTGCCGCTCAGCGCACTGCGCGCCTTCGAGGCGGCGACGCGCACCGGATCCTTTCGCGCCGCCGCCGAGGATCTCGGCCTGACGCCGAGCGCCGTCAGCCATGCCATCCGCGGCCTGGAGCGCGACCTCGGCACCGTCCTGTTCCTGCGCGAGGGGCGCGCCATCCGCCTGACGCCCGAGGGCGAGACGCTGATGCGCCATGTCGAGCGTGGCTTCGGCGAACTCGCGCTCGGCATCGGCAGCGTCGCCGCGCGGCGGCCGCACCTGCTGCGCCTGCACGCCGCGCCCAGCTTCGCCGCGCAATGGCTGGTGCCGCGCCTCAGGCGCCTGCTGGCGGAGGCCGAGGGGCTGGAACTGCGCATCGCCGCCGGCACCGACTACACCCGCTTCCTCGCCGACGAGTTCGATGCCGACATCGTCTACGGCGCGCCGCCGGATGGCGTTGGCCTCGTCGTTCTGCCGCTGGGCACGGAGACGGTCACGCCGCTCTGCGCGCCGGAGATGGCGCCGCTGATCCGCGCGCCGCGCGACCTGCTGGGCCAGGTGTTGATCGAGAGCGACAACAAGACCGTGCGCTGGCCCGCCTGGTTCGCCGCCAACGGCTTGGCCGCGCCGCCGCCGAGGGGGCCGCGCTTCGACCGGTCCTTCCTCTCGCTCAGCGCTGCCGCGGATGGGCTGGGCGTGGCGCTGGAAAGCCGGCTGCTGGCGGAGCGGGAGATCGCGGCGGGGCGGCTGGTCGCGCCGCTGGCGGGCGTGGCGGAGGACGTCGTCTACACGGGTCACTGGCTCGTCTTCCCCCGGGCCAAGCGCTACGGGCGACCGATGCAGCTGTTCCTGGCCTGGCTGTCGCGGGAGCTGGGGCTGCCAGAACCGATGAACTGAGCTCACCGATCGACGCAGATTTCTCGCTTGTGGATGAACTCGATGCAGCGTTTCCTCTGCCCCGAACCAGGAGGATGCGCATGCTGCTCGCCGGAAAGACCGCCGTGATCTCGGGCGCCGCCAGCCTGCGCGGCATCGGCCGCGCCACCGCGACGCTCTTCGCCGAGCACGGGGCGCGCGTGGCGATCCTCGACCGCGACGCGGCCGGCGCACGCGACGCCGCCGCCACGCTCGGGCCGCAGCATCTCGGCCTCGGCTGCGACGTCACCGGTCCCGAGGCCTGCCGCGCCGCCGCAGGGCAGGTGATCGGCGCCTTCGGGCAGGTCGACATCCTGATCAACAACGCCGGCATCTCCCAGCCCGTGAAGACCATGGAGATCACGCCGGTGGACTGGCAGCGCATCGTCGACGTGAACATGACCGGCGTGCTCTACCTGTCGCAGGCCTTCATCCCGCACATGCGTGCGCGCAAGCAGGGCAGCATCGCCTGCATGTCCTCCGTCTCCGCGCAGCGCGGCGGCGGCATCTTCGGCGGGCCGCACTACTCCGCGGCGAAGGCGGGCGTGCTGGGTCTGGCGAAGGCGATGGCGCGGGAACTGGGACCGGACGGCATCCGCGTGAACTGCGTGACGCCGGGGCTGATCCAGACCGACATCACCGGCGACACGCTCACCCCGGCGATGAAGGCGGAGATCGCGCAGGGCATTCCGCTGGGGCGCCTCGGCGATGCGATCGACGTGGCGCGGATCTACCTGTTCCTGGCCTCCGACCTCTCGGGCTACGTCACGGGGGCGGTGATCGACGTGAACGGCGGGATGTTGATTCATTGATGGATGCCCTCAGGCGCCGGGCGGGCGCATCCGCGCCCTTGGCTCGCCGCACTGGCGGCGGCGCGCAGAAGCGCGCTCGGCCAACGTCGTTGGCCGCCATTCGGGGGATGTGACCACGTGATGAGTCGAGTTCGATGACCCGCACCAACACCCCCTCGCTCGAGGAGCGCGCCCGCAACATCCGCCGTCATGCGCTGCGCATGGGCGAGGTGCAGGGACAGGGCTACATCGCGCAGGCGCTCGGAATCGCCGATGTCCTC
>JAIYAI010000751.1 GCA_027489135.1 Acetobacteraceae bacterium | reverse complement strand
GGCGTCCGAGATGCGGGTGCCGTCATAGGTGAGGAAGATCTTGAAGGTGCGGTGCCCGGCCGCGACCAGCGGCGGCAACTCCTGCTCCAGCACCTCCGGGCGCGGGTCGGTCAGGATCATGTGGAAGCAGTAGTCGATGCGGGCGCCGCGCTTCGCCCGCTCCATGTGCTCGGCAACACCTTGGGCAATCGAGCCGCCCTTGGGCTGCCGCGCGAACCCGATCACCGTGGTGGTACCGCCGACGGCGGCGGAAGCCGTGCCGGAGGCGAAGGTGTCGGCGTTCACCGTCGGCCCGCCGCGTGGCTCCTCGATATGGGTGTGGCTGTCGATGCCCCCTGGCAGCACCAGCTTGCCAGTGGCGTCGATCTCCTTCGCCCCCTTTGGCAGCCCCCTGGCCAGCGCCACCACCTTGCCGCCGGCGATGCCGACATCCGCCGCAAACACATCCGATGCGGTGGCGACGGTGCCGTTGCGGATGACCAGATCGAAGCTGTCCATGGTGCTTTCTCCTCGCGGTCGGAGCCTAGAGCGTGATCGCCGGAGGTGGAATCACCGAAAGCGTGAATCACGCGACAAATCAGGAGCCTAGACCATGATCCGCGCTTCTGTGCGCGCGGATCATGGTCTAGACCGCGCGCACGGTGAGGCAAATCCCGTGCCTTCCCCCCATCACGCGGAATTCCCCGGCGCGTCGCGCCGTGCCGCGCTACACCTGCCGCGTGCCGCCCGATACCGCCCTCGCCGCGCGCCCCGCCGCGCTGCGCTTCGTCTTCGTCACCGTCGCGCTGGACATGCTGGCCTTCGGTCTGGCGATCCCCGTGCTGCCGCGCCTGGTTGAAGGCTTCCTGGACGGGAACACCGTCGTCGCTGCCACCGTCTTCGGGGTCTTCAGCTTCGCCTTCAACCTGATGCAATTCCTCTGCGCGCCGGTGCTCGGCGCGCTGTCGGACCGCTTCGGGCGGCGCCCGGTGATCCTGCTGTCCAATCTCGGCCTCGGGCTCGACTATGTGCTGCTCGCGCTCGCGCCAACCTTGCCCTGGCTCTTCCTCGGCCGCGTCATCGCCGGGGCCTGCGCGGCCACCGTCTCCACCGCCTTCGCCTATATCGCCGACGTCACCGCGCCCGAGGCACGCGCCAAGGCGATGGGCATGGTCGGCGTCGCCTTCGGCCTCGGCTTCGTCGTCGGGCCCGCGGTGGGGGGGCTGCTCGGGGCGAGCGATCCGCGCCTGCCCTTCTGGGTGGCGGCGGGCCTGTCCGGGGCCAACTTCCTCTACGGCCTGCTGGTGCTGCCGGAATCGCTGCCGCCCGGGAAGCGCAGCCCCCGCTTCGCGCCGCGCCAGGCAAATCCCTTCGGCGCGCTCGCCTTCCTGCGCGGGGATGCGGTGCTGGCCGGGCTCGCCGTCGTGTCCTTCCTCAAGCAGCTCAGCCACGTCGTGCTGCCCGTGGTCTTCGTGCTCTATGCCGGGCACCGCTTCGGCTGGGACGCGGCGATGCTGGGCTTCACCCTGGCGCTGGTCGGCATCTGCTCGGCAACGGTGCAGGGCGCGCTGGTCGGGCCCGCGGTGAAGCGACTGGGGGAACGGCGAGCGCTGATCGCGGGCCTCGCCTGCGGCGCCATTGGCTATGCCGGCTTCGGCCTCGCACCATCGCCCCTGTGGTTCTGGGCCTTCCTGCCGGTCTTCGCGCTGTGGGACATTTCGGGGCCGGCGCTACAGGCGCTGGCGACGCGGCGCGTGCCGCCGGACCGCCAAGGGCTGCTGCAGGGCGCGCTCGGCAGCCTGCAGGGCATTGCGGGGCTGATCGGGCCCTTCGTCTTCGCCGGCAGCTTCGCCTGGGCGATCGGGGCGGGGGCCTGGCTGGGCGTGCCGGGCCTGCCCTTCCTGCTAGCCGCCGCGATGGTGGGTGCGGCGGCCGTGGTGGCCTGGCGGGTGGCGCGGTAGCCGCCCGCCCGGGTGTCACCCAGCGACGCGCACCGGCAGTTCGGTGATGCCATGCACGAAGGCCGACAGCACGCGCTTCGGCGGGCCCTGCACCTCGATCTTCAGGTCGCGCTTCAGGATCTCCTCCCACAGGATCTTCAGCTGCATCTCGGCGAGCCGGTTGCCGACGCAGCGATGGATGCCGAAGCCGAAGGAGAGGTGCTGGCGCGGGCGCGCACGGTCGATGATGAAGCGCTCCGGCTCCTCGATCGCCTCCGGATCGCGGTTGCCCGACAGGTACCACATGATGACCTTGTCGCCTTCCTTGATCTTCTGGCCCTGCAGCTCGAAGTCGGCCAGCGCGGTGCGGCGCATATGCGCCAGCGGCGTCTGGTAGCGGATGATCTCCGGCACCGCGCTCTCGACCAGCGCCGGGTTGGCGCGCAGCTTCGCGTATTCGCCCGGGTTGTTGTGAAAGAACCAGACGCCGCCCGAGATGCTGTTGCGCGTGGTATCGTTGCCGCCGACGATCAGCAGCACCAGGTTCCCCATGAACTCGCGCGGCGGCATGTTCCGCGTGGCTTCCGCGTGCGCCATCATCGAGATCAGGTCGGGCGCCGGTGCCGCGTTCACCCGCTTGTTCCACAGGCCGATGAAGTAGGCGGCCATCTCGTGGAAGACCTTCTCGCGCTGCTCCTCGTTCTCGATCAGCCCGCCCGGCATCGGCATCGCCGTCGCGCAGTCCGACCAGTAGGAGAGCAGGCGCCGGTCCTCCTGCGGGAAGTCGAACAGCGTCGCCAGCATCTGCACCGTCAGCTCGATCGAGACCTTGTCGACCCAGTTGAAGGTCTCGTTGCGCGGCAGGCCGTCCAGGATGGTGCAGACCCGCTCGCGGATGATGCCCTCCATCTTGGCGAGGTTGCCGGGGGCGACGATGGGCTGCACCGCCTGGCGCTGGATGTCGTGCTTCGGCGGATCCATGGCGATGAACATCGGCAGCTCGAGCTCCTTGGCTCGGTCGCGGATGGTGATGCCGCCGAACTGCGATGAGGAGGAGAAGACCTTGTGGTTCACCTCCACCGTCATGATGTCCTTGTAGCGCGTGACCGACCAGAACGGGCCGAACATGCTCTCGCGCGTGTAGTGCACCGGTGCATCGCGGCGCAGGCGCGCGAAGTACGGATGGATCGTGTCGTCCTGGAAGAGCTGCGGCTGGCTCGGGTCGATCTGGTCGAGCGGCAGGCTGGCCGCGAGCTGCGCGTGGTCGAGATTGACAGGTGCGTTCATGGCCGTTGGTGCTCCCATGGGCGCGCGGGACGCGCCGCGTCTCTGGCTCCTGGGGCGGAAGCTAGCGCACCCACCCCCGCCGATGCGAGGAATTCAGCAATCCGGTTCCGGCCCGCGGCCGGCGCTCAGTGCTGCGCCTCGGGCATGCGCACGACCAGCCCGTCCAGCGCCGCCGTGACCTCGATCTGGCACGACAGGCGGGAATTGTCCTGCTTGGTCGCGGCGAAGGAGAGCATGGAGGCCTCCTGCTCATTCGCCGTGCCGGTCTTCGCCTCCCAGGCCGGATCGACGAAGACGTGGCAGGTCGCGCAGGCGCATTCGCCGCCGCAATCGGCATCGATGCCGGGGACGTTGTTGTCCACCGCGCCCTGCATGACGGTCTGGCCGATGGCGACGTCCACGACGTGCTCGGTGCCGTTGTGCTCGATGTAGGTGATCTTGGGCATCGGGGTCTTTCCTGATGGGAAGGGGGGTCAGCCCACCGCCAGCGCGGCGAGCGGTTGCGCGGGATCGGCCAGCGCCGCGGCATCGACCGGCTTGCCGAGGCCGATCAGCCGCTTGCCGGCCATGAAGTCGGGCGCGGAACTCACGGCCTCCACCGCCTGCACGCGACCCATGGCGTCGAGGTGGAAGACGGAGAGCTTGTCCGTCGTGCGCAGCCGCGTCACCGCGCGTGCCGCGCCCTGGGCAAGGCCCGCCACCTGGATCCGCAGCTCGTACTGGTCCGACCAGAACCAGGGCACCTCCGGCGCCGGCGCGGGCTTGCCGCAAAGATGCGCGGCGGCGGCCTTGGCCTGCTCCGTCGCGCTGGGCACGCTTTCGAGGCGGCCCGTCGCGCCGCCGGGCAGCGGCCGGATGGTGCAGTCGCCGATGGCATGGATGGCGGGATCGGCGGTGCAGGCGTTGTGGTCCACCCGGATGCCGCCGGTGGGTTCGGCCAGGCCGCAAGTACGCGCCAAGCTGTCCTCCGCCGCTGCGCCGACGCCGAGCAGAACGAGGTCGGCGGGCACGCGCGAACCATCGGCAAGCCGCACCGCACCGGCCTCGATCGCCTCGACGCCGACCTTGAGGCGCAGGTCGACGCCATGCGCGCGATGCGCCGCATCGACGAAGGCGGAGAGGCCGGGGCTGGCGACGCGGGCAAGGACGCGGTCCTGTGCCTCCAGCACGCAGGCCTCCGCGCCTAGGGCGCGGGCCGAGGCCGCGACCTCGAGCCCGATCCAGCCGGCGCCGATCACCACGACGCGCTTGCCCGGGCCGATCGCCGCCTTCAGCGCATCGGCATCCGCCGCGTTGCGGAGCGTGAGTACATGCGGCGCGTCCGCGCCGGGCAGGGGGATGCGCCGCGCGCGCGCACCGGTGGCGAGGATGAGATGGTCGTAGGCGAGGCTCTCCCCGTCTGCCAGGCGGAGCGCCTTCGCGGCGCGGTCGATCGCCTCCACCCGGGTGCCGAGGCGCAGGGTGACGCGCTGCTTCGGGTAGAAATCGGCGGGACGGAGCGCAAGGCTTTCCGCCGTCGCCTCCCCTTTCAGCCAGGCCTTGGAGAGGGGCGGGCGGTGATAGGGAAGGATCGGCTCGTCGCCGACCAGCAGGATCTCGCCGGGCCAGCCGTATTGCCGCAGGAAGGCGACGGCGTTGCTGCCGCCATGCCCCGCGCCCACCACGACAACCCTGGACGATGCGTCCGCCACCCGTGTTTCCTCACCCCGTTCCCGGCATGTAGGCCGGGCGGCAGGGGCGGCGTCAAGCGGGCGTGAAGGCGAGGATGTCATCCAGCGCGACGGAGCCTCCGCCGGCCACGGGCAGCGCGCGCACCCCGCCCGCCAGCATCGCCGCCAGCGCGTCGCGGAGGGTCGTCGCGGCATCGAACGGGGTGCCGGGCGCCGCATCCGGCCGACGCGGCAGGTCGGCCAGGGTGAACAGGGCGAGCCGCGTCAGCGCCCGGTCGGCGCCCAGGAATTCCGCGACGAACTCATCGCCCGGCCGGGCCAGGATCTCGGCCGCCGGGGCGTGGCGCAGCAGGCGGCCGCCGCGCAGCACCGCGACGGCATCGCCAAGGCGCACCGCCTCCGCCACGTCGTGCGTGACCAGCAGCACGGTCTTCCGCAGGGCCCGCAGCAGGCGCAGCACCTCCTCCTGCAGGCGGGCGCGGACGATGGGATCGACGGCGCCGAAGGGCTCGTCCATCAGCAGCACGGGCGGGTCGCCGGCGAGGGCGCGGGCGACGCCGACCCGCTGGCGTTCGCCGCCGGAAAGCTGGTGCGGCCAGCGGTCGCGGAAGCGCGCGGGGTCGAGGCCGACGAGGGCCAGCACCTCCTCGACCCGTGCGGCGATGCGCGGTGCGTCCCAGCCGAGCAGGCGGGGGACGGTGGCGACGTTGTCGGCGACGGAGCGGTGCGGGAAGAGGCCGCCTTCCTGGATGACGTAGCCGATGCCGCGGCGGAGCGTGACGGCGTCCATCCGCCGCGCATCCTGGCCGGCGATCAGGATCTCGCCCGATGTCGGCTCCACCAGGCGGTTGACCATGCGGAGTGTCGTCGTCTTGCCGCAGCCGGAGGGGCCGATCAGGGCGCAGCTCGTCCCTTCCGGCACTTCCAGCGTCAGGTCGGCGACGGCGGGATGCGCCGCGCCGGGATAGGATTTGGTCAGGCCGCGGAGGGAGATCATGCGGGGGCGTCCCTGTAGCGCGCGGCGCGGCGTTCCAGCAGGCCGAAGCCGCCCTCGGCCAGCAGGGCGAGGGCGGCGATGGCGACGGCGCCGACCAGCATGCGGCCGGTATCGAGCAGCGCGAGGCCTTGCGTGACGAGGTCGCCGAGGCCGCCGCCGCCGATGAAGGTCGCCAGCGCCGCGGCCGAGACCACCTGCACCGCGGCGATGCGCAGGCCCGCCAGAACCAGCGGTGCGGCGAGCGGCACCTCCACCTGCCAGGCGCGCTGCAGCGGCGTGAGGCCGAGACCGCGCGCCGCATCCAGCGCAGCGGGATCGGCCTGGCGCAGGCCGATGACGGTGTTCACCAGCACCGGTGGGATGGCGGTGATGGCGAGGGCCACGACGGAGGGCGTGAAGCCGACGCCGAGCAGCGGCAGCAGCGCCGCCAGCACCGCGAGGCTCGGCAGGGTGCGCAGCAGGCCGGCGAAGCCGATCGTCCATTCCGCAAGCAGCGGACGCCGCGCCACCGCGACACCGGCGGGCAGGGCGATGGCGACGCCGATCAGCATGCCGGTGACGGAGAGCAGCACGTGGTCCAGCAGCGCCGAGGCGAAGGTGCCGGGATTGGCGGCGAGCCAGGCGAGGGCGCCGGAGAGCGTGCTCATGCCGGCAGCGCCCGGCTGGCCGGCAGGCGACGCTGCAGCAGCGCCAGCGCCTGGTCGAGTACCAGTGCCAGCAACGCGACCAGGCCGGCGCCGACCAGGATCTTTTCCGTATGGCCCTGGTCGAGCCCCGTCAGGATCAGCGTGCCGAGGCCGCCGGCGCCGATCAGCGCGCCGACCGTCGCGGCGGAGACGAGGGTGACGCCGGCGATCCGCATGCCGCCCAGCAGCGCCGGCATGGCCAGTGGCAACTCCACGCGCCACAGCCGCTGCCGTTCCGTCAGCCCCATCCCCGTCGCCGCGTCGATCACTGCCGGTGGCACGGAGGCAAGCCCCGCCACCAGCGCGCGCAGCAGGATCGGCAGCGCGTAGGTCACCAATGCGACCAGGGCGGGCCAGAAGCCCAGGCCCAGCACCTGCACCAGCAGCGCGAACAGCGCGAGCGTCGGCAGGCTGTAGAGGATGGAGGCCGTGCCCAGCACCGCCGCCCGCAGCCGCGCGGTCCGCGCCACGACAAGGCCCAGCGGCAGCCCGATCACCAGCGCGATCAGGATGGCGGCGAGCACGAGTTCCACATGCACGAACGTCGCCGTGCCGATCGTATCCAGGTTGCGGAGCGTCCAGCGCATCAGCCGCGGGCCTCCCGCAGGAAGCGGGCGGCGACCTCGCGCGGCTCGTCGCCGTCCTGGTCGACCTCGCGGTTCAGGCGCTGCATCACCGCGTTGTCGAGGCGGCGGTTCAGCGGTTCCAGCACGGTGGCGAGCCGCGGGAAGGCCTGCAGCGCCGGCCGCCGCGCCACGCCGCAGAGCTGGTAGGGCGGCCAGAAGGCCCTGTCGTCGGTGAGGCTGACGAAGCCGCCCGCGGCGATCTGCCAGTCCGTCGCATAGCCGTTCACCACATCCGCCTGGCCGTGGCGGAGCGCTGCATAACGCAGGCCGAGCGCGCTGAACTGCCTGAGGCGCTTGAACTGCATGCCGTAGACGCGCCTGAGACCGGGCAGGCCATCGGCGCGGTCGGCGAATTCGCTGCCGGCGGAGAGGGTCAAGGTGCCGGCGACGCGCGCGAGGTCGGTCAGCGTCGCCAGCCCGAGCCGCTGCGCCGTCGCGGGCACCACCAGCAGCACGTTGCCGTTGTCGATGCCCGAGGGCGCGATCCAGTCGAGGCCGAAGCGTGCGGCATAGCCGGCGGTCACGCGGGCGAGGACCTGCTCCGGCGTGCCGGCCGTGTCCTCCTTCAGCACGACGCCGAGGCCGGTGCCGGTGTATTCCGGGTAGAGGTCGATCTGGTCGTTCAGCAGCGCCTGCTGCGCGATCAGCGTCCCGCCAAGGTTGAGGCGACGTTCGACCCGCGCGCCGGCGGCCTCCAGCGCCTGCGCCCAGAGTTCGCCGAGGACGAGCTGTTCGGTGAAGTTCTTCGAGCCGATGCGGATGAGCGGCGCCTGGGCCAGCGCCGGGTGCGCGAGCAGAGGCAGGACCAGCGCAACGCGGCGGGATAGCGGCATGGGCGCAGCATAGCCCATGCCCCAGCGTGGTCCGCTACCCCCGCCGCACCCCGAAATCCCCGGCTTCCAGCGCGGCGATGATCGCCTGGCCCTGCGCGGCGTCGCGCACCTCCACCATCAGGTGGAGTTCCGTGCTCTGCACCGTGGGGGCGCCAAACAACTGCTGGTGCTGCACCTCGATCACGTTCCCGCCAAGGTCGGCGATCTTCGCGGAGATGGCAGCCAACATGCCGGGTCGGTCCGGGATGTCGAAGTGCAGCCTGAGCAGGCGGCCGTCGCGGAGCAACTGCCGCAGCAGTACGTTGGACAGCGCCCGGGCATCGATGTTGCCGCCGCAGACCGGCAGGCCGACGGACCGCCCGCGGAAGCGCTGCGGATAGGCCAGCACCGCGGCCAGCGCCGCCGCACCCGCGCCCTCCGCCACCACCTTGGCCCCCTCGGCGAGCAGGGCGATGCCCTCCTCCACCGCGCGCTCGGGCACGACCAGCACCTCGATCCCGTGCTGCCTCAGCCAGGCGAAGGGAAGCTCGCCCACGTCGCGGACGGCGATGCCCTCGGCCACGGTCGGGCCACCGACCGAGACCGGCTGGCCGGCCAGGCGCTGCGCCATCGGCGCATAGGCCTCCACCTCCACGCCGATCACCGTCATGCCGGGCCGCAGCCCCAACGCCGCCGCGGCGCAGCCGGTGATCAGCCCGCCGCCGCCGATCGGCACGATAAGGACGTCGATCTCCGGCGCATCCTCCAGCATCTCGAGCGCGAGGGTGCCCTGGCCGGCGATGACGCCGGGATCGTCATAGGGGTGGATGAAGACCAGGCTCTCCCGCAGCGCGAGGTCGCGGGCATGAGCGGCGGCCTCTGCCAGTGTCTCGCCATGCAGGACCACGCGGGCGCCCCAGCCCTCGGTGCGCACCACCTTCGTCGCCGGGGTGAACTTCGGCATGACGATGGTCGCCCGGATGCCGGCCAACGCGGCGTGGCGGGCGACGGCCTGGGCATGGTTGCCGGCGGACATCGCGATGACGCCGGCCTCGCGTTCCCGCGCCGAGAGCAGGGCGATGCGGTTCGCCGCACCCCGTTCCTTGAAGGCGCCGGTGGCCTGCAGGTTGTCGAGCTTCAGCCAGACCTTGGCCCCCGTCGCGCGGCTGACCGCGTCCGAGAACAGCGTCGGCGTGCGGATCACCGCGCCCTGGATGCGCGCGGCAGCGGCGCGCACCTCGGTGAGGCCGATGTCAGGTGCAGCCACCGGCTCGACGGCCGTGGCCCCTCCACCCCGATGCGGCATGGTCCAGCCCTCAGCGATAGGCGACGGCGGCGATCTCATAGGCGCGCGCGCCGCCGGGGGCGGGCACCTCCACGCTGTCGCCGACCTTGCGGCCGATCAGCGCCTTGGCCAGCGGCGAGGTGATGGAGATCGACCCGGTCTTCATGTCGGCCTCGTAGGCACCGACGATGCGGTAGGTCTTCTCCTCCTCGGACTCCTCGTCTATCACCGTAACGCGGGCGCCGAACTTCACCTGATCGCCCGAGAACTTGGAGACGTCGATCACCTCGGCCGAGGGGATGATGGTCTCGAGCTCGCCGATCCGGCCCTCGATGAAGGACTGCTTCTCTCGGGCCGCGTGATACTCCGCGTTCTCGGACAGGTCGCCATGCGCGCGTGCTTCCGCGATCGCCCGGATCACCGCCGGACGCTCCACGGACTTCAGCGTCTTCAGCTCCTCCTCAAGCTTCGCCAGACCTTCTGCGGTCATGGGGAACTTCTGCACGGCAGGCCCTTCCTCGACAGCGATCGAAGATGATAGACCCCGACGGGGTGGGGACCGGAAGGATTCTCTCTCAATCAGAGAGAGACGGTCTCACGGGGTCTCACGACGAAGCGCGAGGGTCACGTCTCCGCGCCCTCGCTCCCGTCAGAACGAAGCCGCAAAATAGGCCTGCAGGGGCGCAACATCAAGGGTTCCGGCCCTCAAGGCTGCGATGGCATGCACCGCGGCCCGGGCACCGGCCATGGTGGTGTAGTGCGGCACCCCGTGCGTCAGCGCGCTGCGGCGAATGTCGAAGCTGTCCGCCACGGACTGCCCGCCGCCCGTCGTGTTGATCACCAGCTGGATCTCGCCCGACTTGATCGCATCGACGCAGTGCGGCCGGCCTTCCAGCACTTTGTTGATCACCGCGCAGGGCAGCCCGGCATCCCGGATGCGGGCAGCGGTGCCGCGCGTCGCGGTGATGGCGAAGCCCATGTCCACGAGGCGGCGGGCGAGGACCACGGCGCCGGCCTTGTCGCTCTCCTTCACCGAGATGAAGGCGGTGCCGCCCTCCGGCAGCTTCACGCCCGCGCCGAGCTGGGACTTCAGGAAGGCGCGCTCGAAGCTGACGTCGAGGCCCATCACCTCGCCCGTCGACTTCATCTCGGGGCCGAGGATCACGTCCACGTTGGGGAAGCGGTTGAAGGGGAAGACCGCCTCCTTCACCGCGACGTGGCGATAGACCGCATCGTCGTCGAGCCCGAATTCCGACAGCTTCGCGCCGGCCATCACCCGCGCGCCGATCTTCGCCACCGGCACGCCGGTCGCCTTGGCAACGAAGGGCACGGTGCGGGAGGCGCGGGGATTGACCTCGAGCACGAAGATCTCGCCGTTCTTCACCGCGTACTGCACGTTCATCAGGCCGCGGACCTTCAGCGCCTTGGCCATCGCCTCCGTCTCCACCTTCAGCTCGGTGACGATGGCGGGCGGCAGGGAGTAGGGCGGCAGGGAGCAGGCGCTGTCGCCGGAATGGATGCCGGCCTCCTCGATGTGCTCCATCACGCCGGCGACATAGACCGCGCCATCGGCATCGGCGATGCAGTCGACATCGACCTCGATCGCATCGGCCAGGTATTGGTCGATCAGGATCGGGTTCTCGCCGGAGACCTTCACCGCCTCCAGCCCGAAGCGCATGAGCTGCTCGCGGTTATGCGCGATCTCCATCGCCCGGCCGCCGAGCACGTAGCTCGGGCGCACCACCACGGGGTAGCCGATGCGATCGGCCTCCTTCGCCGCCTCCTCCAGCGTCCGCGCCGTGCCGTTCTGCGGCTGCTTCAGGCCGAGGCCCTTGAGCAGCTGCTGGAAACGCTCCCGGTCCTCGGCGATGTCGATCGCCTCGGCGCTGGTCCCGAGGATCGGGATGCCCGCCTTGTGCAGCGCCTGGGAGAGCTTCAGCGGAGTCTGTCCGCCATACTGCACGATGCAGCCGAGCAGCGTGCCGTTGCGCTGCTCCGTGCGGATCAGGCCGATCACGTCTTCGGCCGTCAGCGGCTCGAAGTAGAGGCGGTCGGAGGTGTCGTAGTCGGTGCTGACGGTCTCCGGGTTGCAGTTGACCATGATGGTCTCGAACCCGGCCTCCTTCAGAGCATAGGCGGCGTGGACGCAGCAGTAGTCGAACTCGATGCCCTGGCCGATGCGGTTCGGCCCGCCGCCGAGGATGACGATCTTCTGCCGGTCCGTCGGCCGGCTCTCGCACTCCGGCACGCCGAAGCCGCCCTCATAGGTCGAGTACATGTAGGAGGTGTCGGAGGCGAACTCTGCGGCGCAGGTGTCGATGCGCTTGTAGACGGGCACGACGCCGAGCTTTCCGCGCAGCGCCTCCACCTCCGGCTCCTTGACGCCGGCGAGCCGGGCCAGGCGGCTGTCGGAGAAGCCGAGCGCCTTGAGGCGCCGTAGCGCGGTCGCGGTCTTCGGCAGGCCGGAAGCCTTCACCTCCGCCTCGGCGTGGACGATCTTCTCGATCTCGCGCAGGAACCAGGGGTCGAATTTGCAGGCCTCGTGGATGTCCGAAAGCGGCACGCCGGCGCGCATCGCCTGCGCGGCCACCAGCACGCGGTCCGGCTTCGGCGTCGCCAGCGCGGCGTGGAAGGCCTGCGCCGAGCCGTCGCCGGGGGCAGGGATCTCATCGAGGCCGGAAAGCCCCGTCTCCAGGCTGCGGAGGCCCTTCTGCAGCGCCTCGGCGAAGGACCGGCCGATCGCCATCGCCTCGCCCACCGACTTCATGGAGGTGGTGAGGGTGGCCGGGGTGCCCGGGAATTTCTCGAAGGTGAAGCGGGGGATCTTCACCACGACGTAGTCGATGGTGGGCTCGAAGCTCGCCGGCGTCACCTTGGTGATGTCGTTGGCAAGCTCGTCCAGCGGGTAGCCGACGGCGAGTTTCGCCGCGACCTTGGCGATCGGGAAGCCGGTCGCCTTGGAGGCGAGGGCGGAGGAGCGCGAGACGCGCGGGTTCATCTCGATGATGACCATGC
>JAIYAI010000144.1 GCA_027489135.1 Acetobacteraceae bacterium | reverse complement strand
CGCCGGCGTGGCGTCCAGCGCGATGCAGCCTACGCTCGCCGCCTGCAGATGCGCCACGGCCCAGCGCATCAGCGCGGTGGCGAGGCCGGCGCGGCGCCGGTCCGGCCGCACCAGCACCATGGAGATCCAGGCGACATTGGCGCCATAGGGCAGCGTCGCGGCGGTGGCGGCCAATGCGGGCTGCGCATCCTCGGGCAGCGCCATCACCGACCCGTGCCGTTGGAAGAGCCGCCAGTCCGCCGGCAGCTGGTTCCAGCCGATCAGCGCGGAGAGCGCGGCGGCGCGGGGCAGCTCGGCCTCGGGGAGGGGCGCGAAGTCGGGCATGATGACGCGAGGCTCCCCCGCGGCGTGCCGGCACGTCAACCGCATGCTTGACCCGGCGCGGCGCGGCCCGTCCCATGGCGGTATGCGTCCCCTCCTGCTGATCGGCTGCGGCGCCTTCGGCCGCGTGCACCTCGCGGCGCTGGCGCGGCTCGGCCTCTCGGACCGGGTGCTGGGGGTGGAGCCGGATCCGGCGATGCGCGCCGCCTGCCCGGGGCTGCGCTTCGTGGCGGATCTGGCGGAGGGCCTGGCGCAGTGCGGTGCCGCGATCATCGCGACGCCCGTGCCGACCCATGCGGCGCTGGCGCGGCAGGTGCTGGAGGCGGGGCTCGACCTGTTCCTGGAAAAGCCCGCGACGGAGACGGCGGCGGAGTCCGCGGCGCTGGCGCGCCTCGCCGCGGCGCGCGGCCGCATCGTGCAGCTCGGCCTCTATTTCCGCTTCCATCCCAAGGCGCAGGCGCTGCACGCCATGGCGCGCGCCGGCGAATTCGGGCGGCTGCACTACCTCGCCGCGCGCATGTCCGGCCTGAAGCGCGCGCGGGGCGATTCGGGGGCGCTGCTGAACGACGCGGTGCACTTCGCCGACCTGCTGCCCTGGATCGCCGGCGCGGCGCCGATACAGGTCTTCGCGCAGATCGCCGATCCGCTCGGCCGCGGGCGCGAGGACCTGGCGGTGATCCAGCTTCGCTTCGCCTCCGGCCTGATCGGGCTGATCGAGGCCGGCTGCGTCCTGCCCGGACGCTGGCCCGACACCGTCGTGCCGGGGGCGGAGACACGGAAGGAGGTCATGGTCGCCGGCAGCGCCGCGCTGGCGGAGGTGGATTTCGCGACCGAGGAATTCACCCTCCGCCGCGGCGCCCACGAAGCCGGGCCGGGCGGCGCCTGGTTGCCGCGCCATGCGCCGCGCGAGGTGCCGGCGATCCCCGCCGCCGATCCCGTGGCGGTCGTCGCCGCCGAGCTCGCCGCCTTCCTGCGTGCGGTGGAGAGCCGGGTGCCGCAGGGGCCGGACCTGATCGAGGGCGGCGTCGCGCCGCTGGCCATCCTGGACGCGGCGCGACGTTCGGCGCAGGACCATCGCGTGGTGGAGGTCGCGCCATGAAGGGCTTCACGCTCTGCAACGAGGTGATCCGGGACCGCGACATCGCCGCGCAATGCGCGCTGGCCGCGGCGCTGGGCTATGGCGGGGTCGAGATCGCGCCCTTCACCCTGGAGGCCGAGGCGCCGCATCGCCTCCCCGCCGAGCGCCGCGCGGCCGTGCGACGCGCCGCGGCGGAGGCCGGCATCGCCATCACCGGGCTGCACTGGCTGCTGGTGGCGCCGGCGGGCCTGTCGATCACCAGCGCCGACGCGGCGGTGCGGACGCGGACGCTCGACGTGATGCAGCGGCTGATCGGGCTCGCCGCCGATCTCGGCTGCGGATACCTCGTGCACGGTTCGCCTGCGCAGCGGCGGGTCGCGGGACCGGGCGACGCGGCGCGGGCGGAGGAGGCGATGGCGCTGGCCGCCGCCTGGGCCGCCGACGCCGGCGTGACCTACATCCTGGAGCCGCTGGCCCCGCCGGAGGCGAACTGGGCGAACACGGTGGCGGAGGCGTCCGGCATCGTCGCCGGCATCGGCAACCCGGCGCTGCGCACCATGCTCGATACCTGCGCCGCGGGGAACGGGGAGGCCGAGCCCGCGGCGGCGCTGCTGGCGCGGCATCTGCCGGGCGGGCAGATCGCGCATGTCCACCTGAACGACCGCAACCGCCGCGGCCCGGGGCAGGGCGGCGACCGCTTCGCGCCGGTGCTGCGCGCGCTGCGGGAGCAGGGCTATGGCGGATGGTGCGGCGTCGAGCCCTTCGACTATCACCCGGACGGGGCCACCTGCGCGGCGCGCGCGATCGGCTACCTGCAGGGCATCATGGAGGCGATGACGTGAGTGCTCCCAGGTTCTCCATCGTCGCGGTCGAGCGGCGCGAATGGCCCTTCACCCTGCGCCTGCCCTTCCGCTTCGGCGTCATCACCGTCACGCATGGTCGCCAGGCGGTGGTCCGCGTGCGCATCCGGCTGGCGGACGGGCGCGAGGGCTGGGGCATCGCGGCGGAGAGCCTCGCCGCCAAGTGGTTCGACAAGGACCCCGCGCTGACCGACGAGCAGAACCTGCACCAGCTGCGCCGCGCGCTGGAGATCGCCGAGGCGGGCGCGCTGGCGGCCGGCGCGAACACCGCCTTCGGGCATTTCGCCGATCGCTATGCCGATCACGTCGCCGCCTGCGGGCGGGAGGATCTCGGCCCGCTGGTCGCCAGCTACGGCACGGGGCTGGTCGACCGGGCCGCGCTGGACGCGCTGCTGAAGTGCGAAGGCGTGTCCTTCTTCGCCGGCATGCGGGCGAATATCGGCGGCATGGCGGCGCACCCGGCGGTGCCGGACCTGCCGGGCTTCGATTTCGCCGCGATGCTCGGCGGGCTGGACCCGGCGCGGCAGATCCATGCGCGGCACACGGTGGGCCTCGTCGATCCGATCACGGCGTCGGACCAGACCGAGCGCGTCGGCGACGGGCTGCCGGAGACGCTGGAGGAGGTCGCCGCCACCTACCGCCACCGCTACTGGAAGCTGAAGGTCGCGGGCGATGTCCGCGCCGATGTCGACCGGCTCTGCCGCATCGCCTCCGCGCTCGATGGGCCGCTGCTGCATGGCGGCTACCACGCCTCGCTCGACGGCAACGAGCAGTACGCGGATGCCGAGGGCGCGGCGGCGCTCTGGGCCGCGATGCAGGCGGAACCGCGGCTGGCGCGGCTGTGCAGCTCGATCCTGTTCATCGAGCAGCCGGTGAAGCGGGCGCGGGCGCTCGAGACCTCGATGGCCGCGCTGACCGCGGCGCGCCCCGTCATCATCGACGAGAGCGACGGGCCGCTCGATGCCTTCGTGACCGCGCGCGGGCTCGGCTATGCCGGCGTGTCGTCCAAGGCCTGCAAGGGGATCTGGCGATCGCTGATCAACCTGGCGCGCTGCCGCGCCTGGAACGCGGAGGCCGGCGCGGCGCGCTACTTCCTCTCGGGCGAGGACCTGACCACGCTCGGCGGCGTCTGCGTGCAGCAGGACCTCGCGCTGGTCGCGCTGATGGGCCTGACCCATGTGGAGCGCAACGGCCACCACTTCGTCGACGGCTTCAACGGCCGCCCCAAGGCCGAGGCGGTGCGCTTCATGGAGGCGCACCCCGATCTCTACGCCGACACGCCGCGCGGCCCGCGCCTGGCGATCCGGGACGGCATGCTGGCGATCGGCTCGCTCGCCGTGCCGGGCTTCGGCGCGGCGGAGGAGCCGGACGTCGCCGCGATGGAGGCGATGCCGAAGGCGGAATGGCCCCCCGCTAGCGCGTGACGCCAAGCCAGACCGGGAAGGCGGGATCGCCGTTCTCGAACATCACGAAGACCGTGTCGCCCACCTGCGGCGCCGTCATGGCGGCGCCCGGCATGAAGCAGCCCACCGCCCAGCCGCTGCCCTGGCCGGTGATGGCGGGCACCATCACCTGCACGCGGCCGCGCCCCTCCGGGTCCTGGCCGTTGAGGACGGTGGCGCGGTAGATGGCGGGAAAGCTGGCCGTGCCAGCGCCGGGAATGGGCATGTGGGGTCTCCTGTATCGGATGGGCGCCTCCAGCATGGCGCCGCCCGTCCCGCTGCGCAGCCCCGGTCCGGATGATGCGCCGGGTCAGCGGCCGGCGATCTCCTCCGGCGTCGCCGCCACGCCCTCCCGCGCGAGCAGCAGCGAGAAGCCGGGGGCGGCGGTGACCACGCAGAAGGGGATGGCGAGGATCAGCCCGGCGATCCAGGGCAGCACCCAGGGCAGCGCCGCCGGCGCCGCGGCCAGGAGTACCAGCGCGATGGCCGCGCCGAAGGCGGTCTGGCCCCAGAGCAGCCGCGCCGCATCCGCCCAGGCGACGCCGCGCTCGGCGCGGTTCTGCGGCGCCCAGCCGGTGCGCACCCCGAAGGGCAGCAGCGCCAGGAACCAGGCCTTGTTGGTGGTGACGATCGGGTCGAGCAGCGTGGTGAAGAGGATCTCCGCCGCGGCCCCGCGCAGGAAGGCGCGGCGCCCGTCATAGGTCGCGGCGCGCCGCGGCTTCGCCAGCACCTCCGCATAGCCGCAGAGCTTCGGCGCCTTCAGCATGCCCCAGGACAGCAGCATCAGCGCCAGCAGCGCGCCCAGCGGCACCGCGCCCATGCCCTGCGTCGCGGCCTGGATCACGCCGAGCGGCAGCAGCGCCACCCAGAGCGGCGTGCCCAGGAACAACAGGATCGCCTGCAGCAGCTGCCAACGCCCCATCCAGGTCATGCCCGGCAGGCGCAGCAGCGCGCCGTACTGCATGTTGCCCGCGGCCCAGCGCCGGTCACGCACCAGGAATTCGGGCAGCGCCGGAGGGTTCCCCTCCATCGAGCCGTCCTCCTCCGGCAGGCACATCACCTTCCAGCCCGCGGCGTGCAGGCGCACCGCCTCCACCTGGTCGTGGCTGAGGATCTGGCTGCCATCGGGCAGCGGGCCGAGGCGGCAATGCTCCCGGAAGGGCGCGATGCGGATGATGGCGTTGTGGCCCCAGTAGGGCCCCTCGCTTGCCTGCCACCAGGCCTGGCCGGTGGCCCAGGCGCGCATGCCGGCGCGCATGCCGAACTGGAAGAGGCGCGGAAAGGCCGCCGCCGCGGGGCGCCCGACGATCAACTGCTGCACGATGGCGAGCTGCGGGTCCGCCTCCATGCAGGCAACGAGGCGGCGCACGGCGCGCGGCGTCATCGCGCTGTCGGCGTCGAGGCAGAGCATGAGGTCCTGACCCGCCGCGTGATGGTCGAGGAAGTCCATCACGTTGCCGGCCTTGAAGCCGGTATTCGCCGTGCGGCGGCGATAGCGGATGCGCGCGGCGTCGTCCGGGTGGGCAGCGCGGAACGCGTCGATCGCTGCTTCCTCGGCCGCAGCGGCCGCGGGATCCTGGGTGTCGGAGAGCAGCCAGAGGGTGAACCGGTCGCGCGGCAGGGGGCCGAGCAGCGCGCCGAGCGGCGGCAGCACGGCGCCCATGTCCTCGTTGCGGATGCAGACGGCGATGGCGGTGGCGAGCATCGGCGGGCGGTCCGGATCGGCGGTGCGCAGCGCCGGCAGGACGGCCGCCGGCGGGTCGCGCGCCAGCAGCAGGATCAGCAGGCCGGTGAGGGAATTGGCGGCCGAGAGCGCGCTCCAGGGCGCGGTGGCGAGGAGGCAGAAGAAGGCCAGGATCTCCCACGCGCTCCAGCCGCCGGGGCAGAGCACCGCCCAGGCCAGGCGCAGCTGCGCCCAGGCGAGCAGCAGGGCAAGCGCCGCGAAGAGCAGGCGGCGGAGGGGAATCGGCAGGTCGGTCACGCCGCGCTCATGCGGCAGGCGGCGGGTTCCCGGCAATCGCCCCTGCGCTATGCTGTGTGCATCGGGCGACGGAGGCTGGCATGCAGGCGCAAGGCACCATGGCGATGTCGGTGCTGGTGCAGCCCACGGGCTATCACAGCGCGTCCTGGCTGCATCCCGACACGAATGCCGACAGCTCCACCGACATCGACTGGTACCGCCGCGTCATCCAGACCGCGGAGCGGGGCTGCTTCGACCTCTTCTTCATCGCCGACACGCCGGCGGCGCGGACAACGAACCTCGAGGCCTATAGCCGCTTCCCGATGTTCATGAACGTCTTCGAGCCGGTGACGCTGCTCAGCGCACTGGCCGGGGCGACGCGGCACATCGGCCTCGGCGGCACGGTGAGCACGTCCTTCACCGAGCCCTACAACGTGGCGCGCATGTTCGCCTCGCTCGACCATCTCAGCCGCGGGCGGGCGGCGTGGAACGTGGTGACCTCCGCCAACGACTTCGCGGCGCGGAATTTCGGCCTCGACAAGCTGCCCCCGCATGGCGACCGCTACGAGCGGGCGCGGGAATTCGTCGATGTGGTGAAGCAGCTCTGGGATACCTGGGAGGACGGCGCCTTCATCCGCGACCGCGCGCAGGGGCTGATCTTCGACGTGACGAAGCAGCACCCGGTGGATCACCAGGGCAGGCACTTCACCGTCCGCGGTGCGCTGAACATCGAACGCGCGCCGCAGGGCCACCCGGTGATCATCCAGGCCGGCGCCTCCGATACGGGGAAGGATTTCGCGGCCTCGGTCGCGGAGGTGGTGTTCAGCTCCAACTCCACGCTCGAGAGCGCGCGGGCCTTCACCCAGGACTTGAAGGCGCGGATGGCGCGCTTCGGGCGGGACCCCGACCAGCTCAAGGTCTGCGCCGGCAAGCCGGTGATGATCGCGGAGAGCCGCCAGGAGGCGGAGGACATGTTCCGCACCCTGCAGGAGATGATGCACCCCAAGGTCGGGCTGATGCGGCTGGGGATGGACCTGGAGACGGATCTCTCCGACCTGCCGCTGGACGAGCCGGTGCCGGAGCACCGCATCCCGCGCAACAGTAACATGCACAAGGCCTATTTCGACCACATCGCGCATCTGATCCGGGTGGAGAAGCTCACCCTGCGCCAGCTCTACCAGCGCTACCAGCGCGGGCACGAGACCTTCTGCGGCACGGCCAGGGACGTCGCCGATCACCTGGAGGAATGGTTCACCGGCGGCGCCTGCGACGGCTTCATGATGCTGTTCAACCTGCTGCCGACAGGGATCGAGACATTCGTCGACCAGGTGGTGCCGGAACTGCAGCGCCGCGGTCTGATGAAGACCGCCTATGCGGGGCGCACGCTGCGGGAGAACCTCGGGCTTACGCGGCCCGAGAACCGGCACGTCGTGGAGGCGCGCCGTGCGGCGCAGTAGCGGGATCTGTTCCCTCCCCCGCTGGCGGGGGGAGGGTCAGGGTGGGTGTGGTGTCTCGTTGTGGGGGTGGCGGTGTGGCCGTATCGCGGCCACCCCCATCCCCGACCCTTCCCCCGCCCGCGGGGGAAGGGGGCTTACGGGATGAGAACCGTGCTGCCCGTCGTGGCGCGGCTTTCCAGCGCGATATGCGCCTTGGCCGCATCCTTCAGCGGGAAGGTCTGGTTCACGCGGATCTTCACCGCGCCGGACTTCACCACCGCGAACAGGTCGTTCGCCGTGGCAACCAGGTCGTCACGCTTCGCGGTGTAGGTGTTCAGCGTCGGCCGCGTCACGTAGAGCGAGCCCTTGGCGGCGAGGATGCCGAGATCCGTCGTCACGGGACCCGAGGCATTGCCGAAGCTCACCATCAGCCCGCGCGGACGGAGGCAGTCGAGCGAGGTGATGAAGGTGTCCTTGCCCACGCTGTCATAGACCACCGGGACCATCGCGCCCTTGGTGATCTCCCGCACCTTCGCCGGGATATCGTCCGTGGTCAGCAGCGCGTGGTCCGCGCCGTGTTCCTTGATCAGCGCCGCCTTCTCGGGCGTCGAGACCACGCCGATGACGGTCGCGCCAAGCGACTTGGCCCACTGCACCAGGATCAGCCCGACGCCGCCGGCCGCGGCATGCACCAGGATCGTCTCGCCGGCCTTCACCTGGTAGGTCTGACGCACCAGGAACTGCGCGGTCATGCCCTGCAGCATCATCGCCGCGGCCTGCTCGAAGCTGATGCCGTCCGGGATCTTCACCAGCTTGTCGGCGGGCGCGCAGCGCGCCTCGGCATAGGCGCCGAGCGCGCCGGCATAGGCGACGCGGTCACCGACGGCGACCGAGGTCACGCCGTCGCCCACGGCCTCGACCACGCCCGCGCCCTCCATGCCGACCGTGACCGGCAGCGACGGCGCCTTGTAGAGGCCGGTGCGGAAATAGACGTCGATGTAGTTCAGCCCGACGGCCTTCTGGCGGATCAGCGCCTCGCCCGGCTTCGGCTGCGGCAGGGGAACCTCCTCCCACATCAGCTTCTCGGGGCCGCCTGTCTCGTGGACGCGGATGGCGTGGTTCATAACAGGAGGCTCCCTCCGGCGCGCGCGGCGGACGCGCGACGCTCCAGTTGCAAAAGGTAGCGCTTGGTAGCCTGTCCGTCGCCGCCGGAATAGCCGCCGAGCGAACCGTTCGCTGCGACGACGCGATGGCAGGGGATCAGGATCGGGATCGGGTTGGCGCCATTGGCCTGGCCGATGGCGCGGGCGGCGCGGCAGCCGATTTCGCGGCCGATATCGGCATAGCTGCGCGTCTCTCCGTGCGGAATGCGGCAGAGCGCGTCCCAGACGCGCTTCTGGAACGGCGTGCCCTGCGGCGCCAGCGGCAGGTCGAAGCTGGTTCGCCCGCCATCGAAATAGTCCTGCACCTGCGTCGCCGCGTCGCGCAGCAGCGGCGTCGGCGGGCCGCCGGGCGGCGCCTCGCCCCAGTCGACGGCGACGATCGCACCATCCTCCTCGAAGAGGGTCAGCGGACCAAGCGGGGTATGGATGCTGGTATGGGGCATCGGGGGGAGCCCGACACCACACCCTCGCGGGGCCCGCGTCAAGCGCCCTGGAAGCGGGTCCTCGCTGTCGCTAGATCAGGCGCGACCTGACCGGAGAGAGTCCCGTGAACGACGCGCCGATGCCCGACGCCGCCCCGGTCGCGGCGGATCCTCCGCCCTGGTTCCGCGCCCATGTCTTCGTCTGCTGCAACCGCCGGCAGGACGGGCACCCGCGCGGGTCCTGCGCGGCGAAGGGCAGCGAGAAGCTGCGCGACTACATGAAGGTGCGCGCCAAGGAACTCGGCCTGAAGGACGTGCGGGTGAACCAGGCCGGGTGCCTGGATCGCTGCGAGTTCGGGCCGACGCTGGTGATCTACCCCGAGGGCGTCTGGTACCGGCCGACGACGCCGGCCGAGGTGGACGAGATTCTCGAAGCGCATCTCGTCCGCGGCGGCCGCGTGCCGCGGCTGATGCTGACGGAGAAGGACGTCCCCCCGCCGAAGGGGTGAGGCGCTACTCCGCCGCCTGCGGCAGCGGCGCCGGCAGCGGCTGTTCCAGCGTCGGCGCGATGTCGCGCAGCGTGACGCGGCGCATGTCGCGCTTGTAGGTCTTGTCCTCGAAGGGCCGGGCGCGGTGCATGGTGGCGCGGTTGTCCCAGATCACCAGGTCGTTCTGCCGCCACTGGTGCGCATAGACGAACTGCCGCTGCGTCGCGAATTCCCTCAGGTTGCGGATCAGCATCATCGCCTCGGGGCGCGGCATGCCCTCGATCTGCCCGATATGGGAGGAGAGGTAGATCGAATGGCGCTGCGACCCGGGATGCCAGCGCACCAAGCGCTGCCGGACGGGGGCGAAGCGCTCGCGCTCCTCTTCCGTGTATTCGCTGAAGCCAAGCTGCGCGCGTGAATAGAGCAGCGAGTGATGGGTGATCAGGTCCTTCACCTCGGCCTTCATGGCCTCCGGCAACGCATCCCAGACCGCGCGCATGTCGGCGAACTCGGTATCCGCGCCGTTCGGCGGCACCACGCGCCCATGCAGCATCGAATACTTCGCCGGCGTCGGCTTGAAGCTGCTGTCGCTGTGCCAGAGCTGGTTGCCGAGGTTGAACATCCGCCGCCGGTCGTCCGCCGCCAGCAGGCTGCCATCGACATCGAGGTTCGAGATATCCGCCATGTTGTGGAACTTCAGGCGGTTCTTGTGCACGTCGACGACGCCGCGCTCCTGCTCCAGCGGCCCGAGCGCCTCGCCGAAAGCCATCTGCTGGTCGTCGTCCAGGTGCTGGTCGCGGAAGACCAGCACGCCGTAGCGATCCATGCCGCGATGGATCGCGTCGCAGGTCGCCGCATCCGGCGTGGTGCGAAGATCGAGGCCACGCACCTCCGCGACGAAGAGCGGATGCAGCGGTACGAGGTCGAGCGGCATGGGGTCCTCCTGCCGTGGCGGGGCGGCGGCAAGGAGTGTTCCGCCCCAGCCCGGGCGGGTCAAGTCGGATGACCAAGCGACGTCCGTCACACGGCACGGCGCATAGGCACGGGCCGCGGCGTGTCAGCGGCCGGCGGGTGCGGCCTGGATCAACGGGGCCGCCGCCGCGAGGATCGTCGCCCGGTCACCGTCGCGCGGCGGGTAGATCCGCTCCGCATTGATGCATTGCTTGACCGGCTTGGCCTCCTGCCCCGCCGCCACCAGAACCTCGCGGTCCCAGCCGCGCGTATAGACCGCTCCCCAGGCGCCGAGGTCGAGGATGGTCACGTAGTCCGGCGCGGCGAAGGCGATGCGCGCCTCCGGCCGGCCGAGCAGGTCGCAGGCGGCGTTGTGCCCGGCGATGCGGCCCATCGGCCGGGCATGCTGGCAGGACATCGCCGTCTCGTGCCCTGCCGTGTCGGCCACGGCGCAGGCGATATCGCCGGCGGCGTAGATCCCCGCGCAGCCCGGCACGGCCAGGTGGGCGTCGACGCGAAGCCGCCCCAGCCTGTCCCGCGCCGGTGCCCCGGGCAACAGCGCCGCGACCGGGCTGGCGCGCATGCCGGTGGCCAGCACCACGGTGCGCGCCGCGATGCGGCGGCCATCGACCAGCGTCACCCCGGCGGCATCGATCGCGGACGGGCTGGCGCCGCCGATCGCCTCCACCCCCGTCGCGGCCAGCGCGGCGCGGATCGCGGGCTGCGCGGCGGGG
>JAIYAI010000796.1 GCA_027489135.1 Acetobacteraceae bacterium | reverse complement strand
GGCCTCGCCGCCCGCCTCGCCGATGTAGTCGGCGATCTCCTCCATCTCGCCGTTCCAGCGATAGGCCTTGTCGTAGGAGGGTGGCACCATGCGCTGGAACCAGGCCAGAAGCTGCGGCTGGCTGCGTTCGAGTTCGCGGAAGAAGCCCTCCGCGGCGCCGTTGCGCGTCGCCGCCAGCGCCATCGCCGAGGCCAGGGCCACCAGCCCCTTGGTGATGCCGCCGTAGGACATCTTGAGCGCCGAGGCGGCGCCGACGCCGCCCGGCGTGACCCGGACATCGAGGCCGTGTTCGTTCAGCGCGGTCAGCGCCGCCGCCCCGGGGCCCGAGGTGTAGAGCACGGGGGTGTAGCCATCCTCGCGCGGCGGGCCGCCGATGATGCCGCCATCCGCGAAGCCGGCGCCGACCCCGGTGACGACGCCAGCGACCTCCTCGGCCGTCTTCGGGCTGATCGCGTTGCAGTCGGCGTAGAGCGGCTTGCGCGCCGCGGCGGCCATGTGGGGGCCGAGGCGCTCGGCCAGGGCGCGCGCCTCGGCCGGCGGGATGATCGAGAGGATGATGTCGGCGCCCGCGATCTCGGCATCCGTCACGGCGCGCATGCCGGCGGTGGCGGCGCGCTCCGCGCTGCGGGGGCTGCGGCCGGCCAGCGAGGTCAGCACGGTCACGCCGCGCCCCGTCAGGCGGCGGCCGAAGCCGGCGCCCATGGCGCCCTGGGCGATGACGGCGACGGTCGGGGGCATCCCAGTCTCCCTTCGGGGGCGGCGGACCATGCGGAGGCGGTGCGCTTGCCGCAAGGCCGCACCCGCCTATGATCGCACGCGAAGGGGTGGCGATGCACGCGTCGCGCCCGGGAGAGGGACGGACCCATGACGATGATCCTGTCGCGCCGCTGTGCGCTCGGCATGACGCTCGGCGCACTCGCCCTTCCTGCGGTGGCGCGGGCGCAGCAGAAGATCACGCTGCGCCTCGGCACCACCAGCGGGGACGGGCAGCAGGACCCCTATGCCGTGGGCTACCGCAGCTTCAAGGCGGCGCTGGAGAAGCGCGGCATCGGGGCGGATCGGCTGGAGATCCAGTTCTTTCCGAACCGCGCCATCGGCGACGAGCGGCCGCTGGTGGACGGTATGCGGTTGGGCACCGTCGACATGGGCGTGATCACCAATGCGGTGATCGCGCAGGTCGAGCCGGCATTCCAGGTCAACGACATGCCGTTCCTGTTCGCGGAGGAAGCGCAGGCGCATCGCGTGCTGGACGGCAATGTGGGGGCACAGCTTCGCCAGAAGCTGGAAGGGCGCGGCATCCTGGCGCTCGGCTTCATGGAGGGCGGCTTCCGCCACATGATCAACAACGTGCGGCCGGTCACGAAGCCCGAGGACCTGCGCGGCATCAAGTTCCGCGTGCTGCAGAGCCCGATCTACATCGAGATGTACAAGTCGCTCGGCGGCACCGCCGTGCCGATGGCCTGGGGCGAGACCTTCACCGCCGTCCAGCAGGGCGCGGTGGACGGCCTCGAGGTGCCGCTCGGCATCATCGACCAGAACAAGCTCTACGAGATCACCAAGTTCCTGTCCCTGACCGGGCACATCTACTCGATGATCGGGCTGCTGATCAGCAAGCGCAGCTTCGACCGCCTGCCGGCCGACCTGAAGCCGGTGTTCCTGGAGGCGGCGGCGGAGGCGACGAAGGAGCAGCGCGCTTTCAACGGCCGCCTGCAGGCGCAGTTCCGCCAGAGCCTCGCGGGGCACGGGATGCAGGTGAACGAGGTGGGCGACAAGGCCGCCTGGCGGCGCGGCGTGATGCCGATGTACGAGGCCTTCCGCGGCCAGATCGGCGCCGACATCATCC
Organism: Acetobacteraceae bacterium; assembly: GCA_027489135.1. Lineage (GTDB taxonomy): Bacteria > Pseudomonadota > Alphaproteobacteria > Acetobacterales > Acetobacteraceae > JAIEOP01. Next base: position 2,373 of record JAIYAI010000796.1, on the reverse strand, counting down.
GCGACGCGCTGGCGGCGGTGCAGTGACCCGCGGGTGCCGACGGGCGGCGGCGCAGTGATCCCGGGCCTCGCGCCGCTGGCCCGCGGCGCGGCGGCCCTGACGCGCGGCAGCGTCATCCTCGCGGCGGTGACGATGCTGGCCGCGCTCTGCTGGCAGGTGGCGGCGCGCTACGTGCTCGGCGAGCCTTCGATCTGGTCGGAGGAGCTTGCCGTGCTGCTTTTCTCCTGGACCGTGCTGGGCGGCCTCGCCCTCGGCGTGCGGGAGGGGTGGCATGTGCGGCTGACCCTGCTGCCGGATGCGCTGCCACCGGGCGCGCGGGTCTGGCTGGAGCGTGCGACGGACCTGCTGACGGCGGCGCTGGGTGCCTTTCTGGCCTGGTCGGGCTGGCGCTTCATGGACATGACCTCCGGCTCCTTCTCGGCCGCGATCGGCTATCCCACGGAGATCCTGAACGTGATGGGACCGATCGCGGGGGCGCTGATGGCGCTGTTCGGGCTGGAACGCGCGCTACGGCCGGGGGGCGCGGTGGAAGCGCCGGCGGATCTGCCCGTCGCATGAGGACGTGCGCCCCCCGTGTCGGACCGCCGACCGCCGGAGGCGGGCGAGCGCGCGTCTCCGCACCGCGGCGAGTGCCGCGCAAGCCGAGCGCGCCGAGCGGGCGCCGGCGCCTGCGCCTGCGGCATGCATAGATGAGCGTCACGCTTTGCCTGACGGCCGGCTTCGCGTTGCTGGTCGCGCTCGGCGTGCCCTTCGCCATCAGCATTGCCGTCACCGTCACCGCCGCGCTGCTGGTCGCCGACATCGAGCCCGCCTTCCTGGCGCAGAGCGTGATCAGCGGCGCGCAGTCCTTCTCCCTTCTGGCGATCCCGCTCTTCATGCTGGCCGGCGGGCTGATGACGGCGGGCGGCCTCTCCCAGCGCCTGGTGGATTTCGCCGGCACGCTGGTGCGGCACCGCACCGGCGGCCTGGCGATGGTGGCGGTGCTGGCGGCGCTGATCTTCTCCGCCATCTCGGGCAGCGCGCCGGCGACCACCGCCGCGATCGGCTCGATCCTGATCCCCGCCATGGCGCGGGCCGGCTACAGCCCGGCCTTCGCCGCCAGCATCGCGGTCAGCGCCGGGGTGCTGGGGCCGCTGATCCCGCCTTCCATCGCCTTCGTCATTTGGGGCATCGTGGCGGAGCAGTCGATCGGGCGGCTCTTCCTCTCGGGCGTGGTGCCGGGGATCACCCTGGCGCTCGGCCTGCTGGTTGTCTGCTACGTCCACGCGAAGCGCAACAAGGTCCCGAAGCTGCCGCGGGCGACGCTGGCCGAGACCTGGACCGCCTTCCACCGTGGCAAGTGGGCGCTGCTGTCGCCGCTGATCGTGCTGGGCGGCATCTATGGCGGCGTCTTCACGCCGACCGAGGCCGCCGCCGTCTCCTGCCTCTACGCGCTGATCATCGGGCTCTTCGTGGAGCGGCAACTCTCCTTCCGCGGCCTCCCCATGATCGTCGCGGATGCGATGAAGACCAGCGCCATCGTCTGCGCCATCATCGCGGTCTCCACCGGCTTCGGCATCCTGGTGGCGCAGGAGCAGATCGCCACGCGCTTCGCCGGCTGGATGGCGGAGAACATCCAGGAGAAGTGGCTGGCCCTGGCGACGCTCAACATCGCCTTTTTCCTGCTGGCGGCGGTGATGGACGAGCTGGCGATCGTGGTGATCCTGGGGCCGATGCTGATCGCCATCGCCAACCGCTTCGGCGTGGACCCGATCCATTTCGGCGCGATCATCGTGACCAACGTCTCGATCGGCATGGCGGCGCCGCCGATCGGCTATTGCCTGTTCATCGGCATGGCGATCAGCAAGCTCAGCCTGGCGCAGATCAGCCGGGCGATCTGGCCGCAGATCATCGTCATGCTGATCGTGCTGTTCCTGACGACCTACATCCCGGAATTCGCGCTGATCCTGCAACCGAAAGGCCGGTGACGTGGACCTGCTCTTCGACCCCGCCGATTTCCGCCTGCCCGCCGGCATCGCGCATGTCTGCGCCGGCGGGGAGACCGCCTTCCTGCACCGGCACGATGCCGCGCTGCTGGCCTATGCGCGGGACAAGTCGCTGGGCGAGCCTGGCCGCCACGCGCAGGAGGCCGCCGTGCTGCACGCGCGCGATGCCGTCGCCGCCGCCTGGGGTGTGGCGCGCGATGACATCGGCTTCTGCGCCCATGTGGCGGAGGGCGTGTCGCTGGTGGTCGAGAGCATCGACTGGCGGGAGGGCGACAACCTCGTCGTCGACCCGGACGAATACCCCTCCGTGGTCGCGCCGGCTGCGCTGCATCGGCACCCGTGCATCGAAATCCGCTTTGCCCGCATGTCGGACCCCGATGCGGTGGCC
>JAIYAI010000442.1 GCA_027489135.1 Acetobacteraceae bacterium | reverse complement strand
TCCCAGAATTTCCGGAAGTCATGGATGGCGACGCGGCCTTCCAGGCGCTGCTTCACCTCGGCCGGAAGATCATCGTAGGCGGCGTGCATGTTGCGGAACTGCGTGTCGCCCAGTGGCCGGCCGTCCTTCACCGGCACCGTCTTCGCGTGCAGCACATTGGCCAGCGCGATGTCCTGCGAATAGGACATGTCGGTGTGCCAGCCCTGGCCGGCATCGCCGAGGCCGACCGGCTTGCCCTGATCGTCCTTCATGTTGGACAGGATCATGATCTCGGGGTGGCCGGGCGCGTGGAACAGGTTCGCCACGTTCACCTCGAGCTCGCCGAAGCGGCCGGCGAAGTCCGACAGGTGGTCCGCGTTCAGGTCCTGGCCGGGGAAGCAGAGCACGCCGTACTGGCCGAGCGCGCGCAGCACGGTGCGGTAGTCCGCGGGCGTTACCGGGGTGGCGAGGTCGATCCCCTCCACCCGCGCGCCGAGACCGGCATTGTTCGGGGTGATGCGCATGGCGCGGTTCCTCCTGCGCTCAGGTGTCCGCCCCGCGGCGCGGCGCGTCAACCATTGCCCCAGATCTCCCCCAGCACCCGCAGCAGGTTGCCGCCCATGATCTTGGCCACCGCTTCCTCGCTGAAGCCCGCGGCCAGCAGCGCCTCGGTCTTCCGCCCCATGTGCCGCGGGTTGTTCAACGCATCGGGGAAGCGCTTCTCCAGGCTGTTGCCGAAGGCGCGGACATAATCGCCGGTGCCGCTGGCGTAGCGCGTCGCGCTCATCTCCAGGAAGAAATCGGCGGCGTGCGGGTCGCCCACCGCGGCGAAATCCGTCCCGAAGCTGACCTGGTCGATGCCGACCATGTTCACCAGGTAGCGCACCTCGGCGATGAAGCCCTCCAGGCTCGGCGGCGTGGCGGGGTTGCTGTTCCAGTTCATGAAGCCGTGGATGGAGGCGCCGCAGAGCCCGCCCGTCGCCGCCACCGCCCGCAGCACCGCGTCCGACTTGTTGCGCACCCTGTCATGCACGGCCTTGGCATTGGCATGGGTCAGCAGCACCGGCCTGCGGCTGGCCCGCGCGGCGTCGAGGCAGGTCTGCTCCCCCACATGGCTCAGGTCGATGGCGATGCCGGTGGCGTTGAAGGCCTCCACCACCTCGTGCCCGAAGCGCGTGAGGCCGCCGTTCCGCGGCTCCAGGCAGCCATCGCCCACCGCCGAGGCCTCGTTGTAGGTCAACTGGCAGGCGCGCAGGCCGAGGCGATGGAAGGCGGCGACGCGCTCGATCCGGTTGCCGAGCAGCTTCGTCTCCTGCCAGCCCATGACGAGACCGACCTTGCCTGCCGCCTTTGCCGCCGGGATGTCACCGGCGCGCTCCACCAGCTTCCAGGGGCCATCGGCGCGCGCGGCGAGGGCCAGCCAGCGGGCCATGGCATCGAAGCCTTCCTCGAACCCTGCCATCGGGTCCTTCACGGTGACATTCGCCGCCGCGTAGCCGCCGGCCAGCAGGTCGCGCGGGTCGCCATCCGAATAGAAGATCAGCCCGTCGATGACGGTCAGGCGCTCATGCAGGCTCATGCGGTTTCCCCCGGGTGACTTGCGCATTGCGCCCCAGCCGGGAAGCATGGGCAAGACCGGGGAGGGAACAAAGATGCGAACCACACGACGCGCGCTGCTGGCGGGGGCGGCGGGGCTGCTGGCGACGCCAGCCCTGGCGCAGCAGGGCGCCTGGCCGGCCCGGGCGGTGAAGGTGGTCGTCGCCTACCCCCCAGGCGGCAGCACCGACATAGTCGGACGCCTGCTGGCCGAGCGCCTCTCCCGCGCCTGGGGCCAGCCCGTGGTGGTCGAGAACCGCGCCGGCGCCTCCGGCACGCTCGGCGCCGATTCGGTCGCGAAGGCGGCCCCGGACGGCTATACCCTGCTGATCGGCGCGTCGTCGGAGATGGCGATCGCGCCTGTCACCTTCCGCCAGCTTCCCTATGTGGTGGCGCGCGACTTCGCGCCCATCGCGCGCACCTCGGAACAGCCCTTCCTGCTGCTGGTCAATGCGCAGATGCCGGTGCAGTCCGTGGCCGAACTGGTCGCGCTGGCGAAGGCGAAGCCGGGCACGCTGAACTACGCCAGCTTCGGCAACGGCACCTCCACCCACCTGATGGGGGAGCTTCTCCGCGTCGGCACGGGCATCGAGATAACCCACGTGCCCTATCGCGGCAGCGCCCCCGGCATCGCCGACCTGATCGCCGGGCAGATCCAGATGAGCTTTGACACCGTGCCGGCAGGCACGCCGCATCTCGGGCCGGGCGGCAAGCTGCGGGCGCTGGGCTTCACCCACGCCCGGCGCAGCGCCGCGGCGCCGCAGGTGCCGACCATGCCGGAGGTCGGCTTCCCGCAACTCGTCGGCTCGACCTGGTCCTCCCTCGTCGCGCCGGCGGGCACGCCGGAGGCGATCCTGCAGCGGATCGGCGCCGACCTCGCCCGCATCAAGGCCGAGGGCTTCAACGCCGCCCTGGTCGAGCGCGGCATCGAGCCCGTGGCCGAGACCAGCGCCGCGGATGCCCGCGCCTTCTTCGCCGCCGAGACCGCGAAATGGGCGGATGTCGCGCAGAAGGCCGGGGTCCGGCCGGAGTGAGCCGATGAAGGTCATCATTGTCGGCGCCGGCATCGTCGGGCTCTGCACCGCCTGGCACCTTGCCCGCGGCGGGGCCGAGGTGCTGGTCCTGGACCGCGACGCGCCAGGCAGC
>JAIYAI010000634.1 GCA_027489135.1 Acetobacteraceae bacterium | reverse complement strand
GTCCGGGTAGAGGTCGCGGATGACGGCGCCGGCGGCGCGTTCGTGCCGGGCGTCGCGGTAGGAATGCAGGAAGGCGACGGCCAGCGCCTCGACGCCGCCCGTCTCGACCAGGTCGCGCACCTCGCGGCGGACGGCATCCTCGTCGAGGGGCAGCAGGAGTTCGCCCTCGAAGCTCAGGCGCTCGGGGATCTCGCGCCGCAGATGGCGCGGGACGAGGGTGGGCGGCGGCTCGAGGAAGAGGTCGTAGAGGTCGTAGCGGATCTCCTTGCCGATCTCGAGGCTGTCGCGGAAGCCGGCGGTGGTCAGCAGCCCGACCTTGGCCCCGGTGCGCTCGATGACGGTGTTGGTGACCAGCGTCGTGCCGTGGACGATGCTGTGCAGGTCGGACGGCGCGAGGCCGACCTCCCGCAGGATGCGTTCCGTGCCTTCCACGATGGCGCGGGAAGGATCGTCCGGCGTGGTCAGCAGCTTGCCTGTGTGCACGAGGTCCCGCCGAGGGTCGTGCAGCACGAGGTCGGTGAAGGTGCCGCCGACGTCGACGCCGAGGCGCGCGGTGCCTGCCATGGCTCAGGCCCCCTTGTAGGTGGCAGCGTCGGTGACGACGCCGTCGCGGAGATCCGCAGCCAGGGCTTCGGCGTCACGCTCGGCCGGGGGGCCATAGCCGCCGCCGCCGGGGTAGCGCATCACCAGCCGCATCCCGGGCCCGATCATGGTGCGGGATTTCGGATGCGGGCGCGTGCCGTCGCTCATCACGATCTCGGCCTTCGCCCCCGGTGCGCCGCCCAGCACGCCATCGGCCGGATGGTCGCGCCGGTCCGACAGCAGGGAGAGACGCAGCGGCTGCGGCGCGCGCACCTCGATCTCGGCCTCCTGCCCCAGGCCGCCGCGGAAGCGGCCCGGGCCGCCGCTGTCGGGGCGGAACTGCTTCTTCCAGACGACCAGCGGCGCGACGCTCTCGAAGGCCTCGATCGAGCCCGCGCCGGCATTGGTCGGGAAGGCGGTGGTCGGCAGCCCGTCGCGGTGCGGCGCCGCGCCCATGCCGCCGGAGGCGAAGAGGATCTGGCTGAAGCGGTCGCCATGCCGGTCGAGGCCGGAGAAGAGGCAGCGCATGGTCGGCGCGCCGCCGCATTCGGCGATGATCTTGTCGGGCAGCGCCGGCGCGAGCGCCTTGTAGATCGCGCCGGCCAGCAGGTGCCCGGTCAACTGCCGCGCGGAACACGCCGCCGGGAAGCGCGGGTTGAGGATCGACCCCTCCGGCGCCTTCACCTCGATGGCCTGGTAGCTGCCCTCGTTGCGCGGGGTGAAGGGGTCGAGCGCGCATTTCACGGGATAGACGGCATAGGCGTGGGTGTAGTTCATCACGCAGTTGATGCCGCGGTCGATCTGCTGGCTGGTGCCGTCGAAGTCGAGGATCATGCGGTCGCCGGCGATGGTGACGGCGCAGGCGATGCGCGTCACCGCCTCGTCGAAGCCATCGGCCTCGATCACGCTGCGCCAGGTGCCGTCCGGCAGGGCGGCGATGGCGCTGCGCATGGCGCGGTCGGCGCGGGCGTGCAGGGCGCGGCCGAGCGAGACCAGGTCGTCGAGATCGCTGTCGCCCAGGAATTCCTGCACCCGCGCGGCGCAGACCTCGTTGGCCGTGATCTGCGCCTCGAGGTCGCCCATCACCTGGTCCGGCAGGCGGACATTGGCCAGGAAGAAGTCCAGCAACGCCTGCTGCCGCTCGCCGCCGCGGATGATGCGGGTCGGCGGGATGCGGATGCCTTCCTCGAACAACTCGCGGCAATCAGCGGACCAGAGCGCGCCGCCGACATCGGGGCTGTGCGCGATGGAGCCCGCGAAGCCCACCAGCCGGTCCTTGAAGAAGATCGGCGTTACCGCGGTGATGTCCGGCAGGTGGCCGGTCGCCAGCCAGGGGTCATTGGTGATGACGCAGTCGCCAGGGCGCCAGGTCTCGGCCGGAAACTTCGCCAGGAAATGCTTCGTCGTCTTCGGCAGGATGCAGGAGAAGCTGGCGATGCCGCCGGTATTCTCGCTGATGGAATCCCCGTTCGCATCCATCAGCACCGTGGCAAAGTCGTTCGACTCGCGGACGATGGTGGAGAAAGCGGTGCGCAGCAGCGCCGCCGCGGCCTCGTCGGCAATGGAGATCAGGCGGGACCAGAGGATCTCCAGCGTGATCGCGTCGAAGCCTTCGTCGGTATCCGCCATCGCGCCTGTCTCCGTGTTCCGCGAAGGCTAGGACGCGTGGCCAAGGGGGCCAAGGGGGCGTTGACGCCCTCAGCCGCGGCATGGTCGCATTGCCCGAACCAAGGGAGACGACCATGGCCGGCTCGCTGACCGCCGCGGAGACGGCGGCCTATCACGCGCAAGGGTACCACTTCCCCGTCCGCGCCTTCACCGATGCGGAGACGCAGGGGTATCTCGACGCGCTGCGCGCGACCGAGGCGCGGATCGGCGGGCCGCTGCAGGGCCGGATGAACCAGAAGCTGCACCTGATCCTGCCCTGGGCGCATGCGATCG
>JAIYAI010000577.1 GCA_027489135.1 Acetobacteraceae bacterium | reverse complement strand
TGGTGCGCTTCGCCGCCGCCGCCGGGATGACCCAGTATTCCCGCGCGCTCGACGCGCATCTCGCCACGCTCTTCGCGCCGCAGTCGATGGAGGACATCCTGGGCGCCGTCGTCGCCGCCGCCGGCCGCACCCAGCTTCGCATGGCCGAGACGGAGAAATACCCGCACGTCACCTACTTCCTGAACGGCGGCGAGGAACGCGAATACAAGGGCGAGGACCGCATCATGGTGCCCTCGCCCAAGGTCGCCACCTACGACCTGCAGCCCGAGATGTCGGCCCCCGAACTGACGGAGAAGGCCGTCGCCGCCATCGACAGCGGCAAGTACGACCTGATCGTGCTGAACTTCGCCAACCCCGACATGGTCGGCCACACCGGCGTGCTCGCCGCGGCCATCAAGGCCGTGGAGACGGTCGACACCGGCCTCGGGAAGATCGCCGAGGCCGTCGCGCGGCAGGGCGGCGCGCTGCTCGTCACGGCCGACCACGGCAATTGCGAGATGATGCGCGACCCCGCGACGGGCGGGCCGCACACGGCGCACACCACGAACGTGGTTCCGGTCTTCCTGGCGGGTGCGCCCGCGGGCGCCAGGCTGCGCGACGGGCGCCTGGCAGATGTCGCGCCGACCCTGCTGGCGCTGATGGGCCTGGCGCAGCCCGCGGCGATGGATGGGCGCAGCCTGATCGGCTGATCCCGGGCTACCAGATGGCGTGCCCGCCATCCACGACCAGCGTCGCGCCCTGCATGTAGCTGCTGTCGTCGCTGGCCAGGAACAGGATCGCCCGCGCGATCTCCTCCGGCGCCGCGACGCGCCCGAGCGGCCCGCGCGCTGCGAGTTCGGCGGTGAAGGCCGCCGGGTCCGGCACGGTCTGCAGCATGCGGTCGAAATAGCTCGTCGCCGTCGGCCCCGGCGCGACCGCGTTCACCCGGATGCCCTGATGCGCATGGTCGATCGCCATCGCCCGCGTCAGCGCATCCACCGCGCCCTTGCTGGCGACATAGGCGGCGCGGTCGCGGATGCCGACGACGGCGACGTTCGACGCGGTGTTGACGATCACGCCGCCGCCCTTCGCCGCCATCACCGGGATGACGTGCTTGGCGCAGAGGAAGACGCCCTTCACGTTCACCCGGAACAGCGCATCCCAGTCCGCGCCCTCGATCTCCGTCACCGCGCCGCGCAGGCCGAAGCCGGCATTGCTGCACAGCACGTCGATGCGGCCGAAGCGCGCCACCACGGCCGCGACCACGCCGCGCACCTCGGCTTCCTCGCCGACATCGGCGGCCAGCGCCAGGCCGCTCTCGCCCAGCTCCGCCGCCACCGCCCCGGCGGCCGCCGCGTCGCGGTCCACGCAGGCGACCAGCGCGCCCTCCGCCGCGGCAAGCCGCGCCGCCGCACGGCCGATGCCGGCGCCCGCACCGGTGATGACGAAGACCTTGCCCTGGAAGCGCATGCGGACCCTCAGGCGATGACGGTATGGACCGCGATCAGCGTCCCGGTCCCGCCATCCGAGGTCAAGCTGAAGCCGGTGCCCGGCGCGATCCCGTCGAGCTCGACCATGCCCACGCGGTCGCCGTTGCTGAACAGCAGCAGCGTCTCCCCGCGCAACTGCACGGAGGCGCCGGCGAAGGCGAGATCGGTCACATGGATCACGTCCGCCGCGTCGAAGCCGCGCAGCACGTCGCCGCGCAGGTCGCGCAGCGTGCCCTCGATCTCGTCCGCGCCGGGGCCGAGGGCGATGGTGTCGCGCCCTCCGCCCGGGCGGATCAGGTCGTCGAAGACGGTGCCCTGGATGAACTCCGCCTGCTTCGTGCCGTTGATCAGGTACTGCGGCTCCTCCGCCAGGCGGTAGACCGTGATCCCCTCGGGCGAGGTGCTGTTCCAGTAGTCCGCCGTGTGGATGGCGGTGGTGTTGCCCTGCGGGTCGTTCCCCGCCGGCGCCGGCGGCCCGATGTTGTCGTAGACGGTGATGGTCTTTGTCGTCGGATCGTAGCCCTCGATCACCGTCGTGGTGTGCCCGGTCTGCGTGGTCCATTGCAGGCGGACGATGTAGCCGGGCCGCACCTCGGACCACCATTGCGCCACCGGCGTTTCGCCGTCGGACCCGCGATAGGCGATGCGCCAGAATCCGCCCTCCACGTTCTGGTTCGGCGACAGCGAGGCGTTGGGCAGCGGCATCGGCGCCCCCGCGGCCGCGGCGATGTTGTCGGCGATCCAGTTGCAGAGATCGGTGTTCACCACCCCGGCATAGACGGACGCGTGGGTCTGCGCCGCGGCCACGATATCCGTGGCCCTCGGACCGCCCAGGCTCAGCGGCGTCGCCGCCTTGGGCGCCACCGTCCAGATGTCGTAGGTCGTGAAGACCGCGGCGGGCCCGAACGAATCCTGGCTGAGCTGCACCAGCATCTGCGGCGGGTTGTTGACGTTGTTGCCGACCTTCAGCTGCACCAGGTCGCCCGGCTGCGGCACCGTCACCTCGGTGATCGCCTTGCCGTTCACCAGCCATTCGGGATGGACGGGCGACTCCCCGTTCACGGGCTGGCCCCAGTAGCCGATGTCGCCGGACGGCGTGACGGTCGGCAGCAGCGTCAGCATCGGGAAATCCGGCGTCGCCGTGCCGAAGGCCTGCTGCAGGATGTCAGAGAGTTCGACCAGCGTGCCCGGCGGGGCGATGATCGGCACCGGCAGCGACGCCTGCAGGATGTCGGCCCCGCTGGGCGCATAGACCAGCCGCGTGCCCCGGTCGCCGAGATCGACCAGCTGGAACTCGGCGGCGCTGAGCGACTGCTGCGCCTGTCCCAGCGGCAGCAGGTCGGCCGGGTTCACCAGCGTCACGGGGATGCTCATCAGCGTCGCGCCGCCGGCGTCCAGCAGCCTCAGGGTGGAAGGCTGCACCGGCCCCCCCGGCGGCCCGAGCTCCGGCGGCAGGACCTGCACGGAGGCGACGTCGATGCCGCGCAGGTCGATGCGCACGCCGCTCGTCGTGGTCAGCTGCAGGCCGCCGTCGAAGCTGCCGGGATCGACCAGCACGACGCGCGCCTCTCCGTCCGGCAGCACCAGGGCCTGGTCCTCGCCCACCGCGCCGGCGATGCGCAGCGTGCCGCCGTTCTCCACCTCGATCCGACCGTCGCCGCTCAGCGTGCTGTTCGCCGCGAAGCGTGCGACGCCCTCGATCTGGATGAAGCCGTCGTTCTCGACCGTGCCGCCGCGGACCAGCAGCGTGCTCTGCTGCGCCAGGGTCAGCAGGCTGTCCTTGTTGGAGCCGCCGACGCTGTCGTCGGCCAGGTGCAGCACGCCGGGGGGCGCACCAGGCCCCGGCGAGAGGTCGATCGTCAGGCCACCATTCTGCGCCTGAACCTCGATCTTGCCCTTGAAGCTGGTCGTGCCGCTGACGTCGATGACGGCGTTCACCGGCGTGGCCGGGCCGTTCCCGCCGGTCGGCACGCCGACGAACATGTCGTCGAGCGCTGCGCCGTCGAGGACGAGCCCCACCGGCTGCCCGGTATTGCCGGCCCCGCCGAGCCGCACGAAGACGCCCTCGACCGTATCGGAGCCGTCGATCGCGGCCGTGCCGGTGGCGATCACGGCCATGTCGTTCGACTGGGGGGTGCCGGTGGTGCCGGGTGGCACGGAGGTCCAGTTCGCCGGGTCGAACCAGTCGTCGCCCGCACCGGGCGTCCAGCTCCAGGTGGTCATCGTGCTCTCCCTGCCGCGCGGCAGAGCCTTCCAGAGTGGCACCCCGCGGGTCAACCAATCCCGGGATGCAGGATTCCGCCGCCGCACCCGGCGCGGTAGGCTCGGCCCCGCATGCCGCCCCGCGCCGCCCTGCTGCTGCTGTCGTCGCTGGCCGCCACGCCGGCCCTGGCGCAGGCCCCCACGCCGGCGGCCCTGGACGCCGCGCGCCGCGCCGCGGAGGCGCATCGCGAGGAGGCCGAGGCCGCGTCCCGCGCCGCCACCGCCGCCGCCGCCGAGGAGCACCGCCTGGCCGAGCGCCGCGTCACCCTCGC
>JAIYAI010000759.1 GCA_027489135.1 Acetobacteraceae bacterium | reverse complement strand
TGAAGAAGCTGTGCAGCAGGGAGGCGTGGTAGGTGTCCCGGACGTTCTCCGCGTAGAGCTTCCAGTTGTTCGGCATGGGCTGGCTGAACCGGCCCAGGATCTCGACCGGCCGGTTCAGCACGCGGCGCAGCTTCGCCGCAACCCCGGCGCCGAGATAGGTGTCGATGTCGGGCGTCGCGTCAGACAGCGTGCCGAAGACGAGGCCGCCGATGGTGGTGGTGCGCAGCCGCCGCGGTCCCTGGCCCTCGACCTTGAAGTCGGCCGGCATGCCGCCCTTGCCGTTCACGCCGCGCTGGAAGGCGACCGAGCAGAGATGCCCTTCCAGGTCGTAGCGCCAGGCATGGTAGGCGCAGGTGAAGTCCTTCGCCGTGCCGGCATCGTCGAGCACGATCAGCGCGCCGCGATGGACGCAGCGGTTCTCGAAGGCGTGGATGGCGCCGGCCTCGCCGCGCACGACGACGACGGGCATCGATCCGACGAAGGTGGCGCGGTAGTCGCCCTTGTTGGGGATCTCCGCTTCCAGGGCGAGGAAATTCCAGACCGGGCCTTCGAAGAGTGTCCGCTGCTCGTGCTTCAGCACCTCCGCATCCTGGTAGACCCAGTAGGGGATGCGGGTGATGCCGGCGGGCCATGCGCGGTCCGCGGGGCCGGATCCTGGCGGCAGCACAGGGGCGTGGGTGTCGGGCATCGCGGGTCCTCCCGCCGGCGTCTGGCGCGCCGGGTGCGGGGGGAATGCTAAACCCGGGGCGGGGCAGAGACCAATGGGGGCCGCGCCCGCCTCAATCGATCACCCGATCGGCCTGAGCGAGCAGGGTCGGCGGGACTGTCAGGCCAAGCTGTTCCGCCGTCCGCAGGTTGATCCAGGTGGCGAAATGTGTCGGCTGCTCGACTGGGATTTCCGCGGGGCGGGCGCCACCCATGATCTTCGCGATCATCGCCGAGGCCTGCCGCGCCATCTCCGGGAAATTCGGCGCGATGCAGAACAGCCCGCCCGCCTCGACCGCTTCCGTAAAGCCATGCGCGGTGGGCAGGCGATGACGCAGGGCGGCAGAGGCAATCGGCGCCGCCAGCGTGAGCGTACGGGCACCGGCGATGACTACCGTCGCCTCTGCCCCGGCCTGCCGCATCGCACCGAAGGCGTCGGGCAGATCCTCCGCGCCGTCGAAATTCACGGGGTGCAGTACCAGCCCGGTGCGCTGTGCCTCCGCCTCGATCGCGACCATGGCCGGGCCGACATTGGCGTCACCCCGGGTGCGCAGGACGCCGAGGTGGCGGAGGCCGGGCAGTATTTCCCGCAAGAGCTGCAGCCGCTTGCCGTAGGTCAACATCGTCGCCTCGAAGGTGACGCCGGTTAGATTGCCGCCGGGGCGCGCGAGGCTCTGCACCAGGCCGATGGCGACCGGGTCGCCGACCGAGAGGAACACGATCGGCAGGTTCGGCGCCGCGCGGCTGGCAGCGACGGCGCCGATCGTGCCCCAGACGCTGATCAGGTCGCAGTCTGGCAGAAGGGTACGGATTTCGTCCTCGGCACGGTCCGGCGTAGAGAGGGCGAGGTCGACGAAGCTGACCTCGCGCCCCTCCACGTAGCCCAGGGCAGCAAGGTTCCTCTTTACCAGGGGGTGCAGCGGGCCCTGCGGCACGACATTGGCGATCCGCCAGCGGCGCCGCTGCGCCTGCGCAGGGCTGGCCACCATCGTCATAGGCAGCAGGGACAGGGCGCGTCGCCTCAGGCCGGCATCTCCCATGCGGTCTCTCTCCCCTTGGCGCCCCAACCCGCACGGAGGCGCCAAGCCTGCGATATTAATCCGGATCTGCGCCGGATGCTGCAGCCGCTGCGACCGCTGACCTTCCCACCCTCCAACAGATATGCCGGCTGCCCACAGGAACAAACCGCGAATTACGGTAGCCCATATCCGACGACGTCAGGACTCCCCCTTCCTCGGGGAATGGCGGTGAGGTCCGCTCGTGCCGGAGGATCTCGGCGTCCTGGTATACCCAGTAAGGGATGCGGGTAATGCCAGGGGGCCATGGCTTGGGCCAGGCGCGGGCCCAGGGGCTGGTTCCTGGCGGCAGCGGGGCGTGGGTGCCGGGCACCGCGGGTCCTCCCGCCGGCGTCTGGCGCGCCGGGTGTGGCGGGAATGCTAGACCCGGGGGCGGGCGCCTTGGCGGTCGATCTCCTCGCCGCGTCGCCCCGGCGCGCCCTCCTTCGGATTGAGGATGCCGGTCGGGTCTATCCCGTTCTAGCCTCCGCACGCAGAGGGTGCCGGTACCGGCAACCGCGCTGGGGAGGTAGGCCATGAACCTGTTCTCGCGTCTGATCTTCGGCGAGGTCGGCGAGGCGATCGACGGCTTCGCCTGGCTGTCCGGCGCGGCCAGCAGGCTGGTGGTCAACCAGGCCGTCACCACCACCCGCAACCGGCCGCATCCCTGGAGCACCTACGCCCCCTACGTCACCTGGGACGGGCTGACCGACCGGACCTACCTGGCGCGGCACCTGCCGGCCGCCGAGGTGCCGGTGCAGCCCGACCCCGCCCAGGTCCGGCGCCTGTTCCAGCGGCCCGCCGGGCAGGGGCGGATGTCCAGCAAGTCCACCTGCCTCTTCCCCGCCTTCGCGCAGTACCTGACCGACGGCTTCCTCCGCACGGACCTGACGGACCGGCGCAAGACCACCTCGAACCACGAGATCGACCTCTGCCCGCTCTACGGCCGCACGCGGGCGCAGACCAACGCGCTCAGGCTGAAGAGCGAGGCGGCCGGCCAGCGCGGCCTGCTGAAGAGCCAGATGATCGGCGCCGAGGAGTTCCCGCCCTTCCTCTACGCCGCCGATGGCAGCCTGGCCGACCCCGCCTTCGCGGCGCTCGACCCGCCGCTGGTCTCCCCCACCCTGGAGCCCGCGAAGAAGGCCGTGCTCTTCGCCCATGGCGGCGACCGGGCGAACTCCACGCCCTTCACCTCGATGATGAACACGCTCTTCCTGCGGGAGCACAACCGCATCGCGCGGCACCTCAATGCCTCCCGCCCGACCTGGGACGACGAGCGGGTCTTCCAGACCGCGCGCAACATCGTCATTCCGCTCTTCATCAAGATCGTGGTCGAGCACTACATCAACCACATCACGCCGCTGCCCTTCAGCCTGCGGGCGGAGCCGGGGGTCGCCTGGGACGCGTCCTGGAACCGGCCGAACTGGATGACGGTGGAGTTCAGCCTGATCTACCGCTGGCATTCGCTGCTGCCGGACCAGGTGCGCTGGCCCGGCTGGGGCGCCGGTGCCATCGCCCTGCCAGACTTCCGGCAGGACAACCGGCCGTTGATCTCCGTCGGGCTGGATGCCGCCTTCTCGCTGGCGGCGGCGCAGCCGGCCGCGGAACTCGGTGCCTTCAACACCGGCGACGACCTGCTGCCGATCGAGGACCTTGCCGTGCTGCAGGCGCGGTCGAACAAGGTCGATACCTACAACGCCTATCGCGTCGCCTTCGGGCTGGATCGTGCGACGACCTTCTCCGAGATCAGCAGCAACCCCGATGTCGTGAACCTGCTGCAGGATCTCTACGGGGAGCCCGACAATGTCGAGTTCTACCCCGGCCTCTTCGCCGAGGACCGGACGAAGGACTCGCCCTTGCCGGGGCTGCTGATGCGGATGGTGGCGGTCGATGCCTTCAGCCAGGCGCTGACCAACCCGCTGCTGTCGGAGCATGTCTTCAACGCCGACACCTTCACGCCCTGGGGGCTGGAGCTGATCCTCTCGACCAGCAAGCTTGGCGACATCCTGGCCCGGAACGTGCCGCTGCGCGGCGCGACGCCGATCGAGATGACCCAGGCGGGGTGGCGGTACGGGGAGGAGTGAGCGCAGGCGCTCAGGCGAGGTCGGTCAGAGCGAAGTCGTCGCCGGTGTGGAGCGGGGCGGCGCCATGCGCCTGGGCGCAGGCGTAGGAGAAGCAGTCGCCCATGTTCAGCGCGGCCGGGTGGCGGCCCTTGCCGAAGCGTTCATAGGCCTCGGCGGCGAGGTCGTATTCGCGCGGGCCGATGGAGATGGTCTCGATGTTGCCCGCCTCCAGGAAGAGGCGCAGCAGATCCCGCGCCGCGTCGGGCGCCATGCGATGGCTCCGGCAGAGCGCCGACATTGTTTCCCATGCCGCCAGCGGGGAGCATATCCGTCGGCTGTAGCGTTGCATCCGATCCGACAGCGCATCCGCGCCAGGCTCGCCCGCGATGATCGCGACGAGCACCGACGCGTCGATGAAGACCGTCACACGTCTTCCTCGCCGCTGAGCCAGTCGAAGAAGGCCTTGTCGGCCTTCAGCCCGGTCGGCGGTGGCAGGGGGTGGGCGGCGCGGAGGGCGGCGAAGCGTTCGCGCAGCGGCACCTGCGGCGCGTCGCGGCCGAGTTCGGCTTCGACCGCCAGTTTCACCGCAGCCTGCTTGGTGATGCCGCGCCTTTGGGCGAGTTCGGCCACCAGCGCCGCGGTCGCGTCGTCCTTGATGTAGAGGGGCATGGCCAGTCTCCGGATATCCAAAATACAGGCGGAATATCCCGCCTCGCAACGCCCTCCCCTGGCCTTCCCAACCCCCATCGGCTATGGCGGCCGCCCACAGGAACAAACTGCGAATCGCGGGAGCCCATGCCCGACGACGTCAAGACGCCCCCGGCTTCCGGGGATGGCGGCGAGATCCGCGACACCGGCCTCGCCGACGCGCTCTCCGAGCGCTACCTGGCCTATGCCCTCTCCACGATCATGTCCCGCTCGCTGCCGGACGTGCGGGACGGGCTGAAGCCCGTGCACCGCCGCCTGCTCTGGGCCATGCACCAGCTCAAGCTGGATCCCGCGGCGGGCTTCAAGAAATGCGCCCGCGTCGTCGGCGACGTCATCGGCAAGTACCACCCGCATGGCGATGTCGCGGTCTATGAGGCGCTGGTCCGCCTCGCCCAGGAATTCGCGGCGCGCTACCCGCTGGTCGAGGGCCAGGGGAACTTTGGAAACATCGACGGCGATAACGCCGCGGCCATGCGGTACACCGAAGCCCGGCTCACGGCCGTGGCCCAGGCCATGCTGCAGGGGATCGACGAGGACACCGTCGATTTCCGCGCGACCTATGACGGGGAGGAGCAGGAGCCGGTCGTGCTGCCGGCTGCCTTCCCGAACCTGCTGGCCAATGGCGCCAACGGCATCGCGGTCGGCATGGCGACCTCCATCCCGCCGCACAATGCCGGCGAACTCTG
>JAIYAI010000269.1 GCA_027489135.1 Acetobacteraceae bacterium | reverse complement strand
CGGGCAGCACCGCCTGCGCCAGGGGCACCTCCGGCAAAGCCGGCAGCCGCTGCGGCGAAGTCGCAGCGATCGCCCGCAACCGGCCATCCTGGATATAGGGCAGGGATTCACCAAGCAGGCTGAAATAGAGGTCGTTGTTGCCGGCCATGATGTCCATCAGCGCCGGCGTGCCGCCGCGGTACTGGATCATCTCCATGCGGATGCCGGCCGCGTGGGCCAGGCGCTCGGCCAGCAGGTGGGTGATGCCGCCGAGCCCGGCCTGGCCGATGTTGAGCCGCCCCGGGTTGGCCTTCGCGTAGGCGATCAGCTCCGGCAGGGTGGCGTAGGGCGCCTGGGGCTTGCCGACCAGCACGATCGGCACGCTGATCAGGTTGCCAACGGGCCTCAGCGCGCGGTCCGGGTCGATCGGCATAGTGATGCCGGGGATGGTCGGCGCATTGGCCAGCACGGTGGTGGCGGCGAGCGACATCGTGTGCCCGTCGGCCGGCGCGGTGGCGACGGCCTGCAGGGCGATGAAGGTGCCGGCGCCGCTGCGGTTCTCCACCACCACGGCGCGGCCGTTCAGCTTCGGCGTGAGCAGTTCGGCCAGCAGCCGGCCGAGGATGTCGACGGTGCCACCCGGGGCGAAGGGCACGATCAACCGGACCGGCTGTGTGACGGTCTGGGCCTGGACCGGCATCGGGGCCAGCAGGAGGAGCACTGCGACGAGGAGGCGGCGGATCATGGCGGGCCCGGAGCAGGTTGCGTCCCCCAGCCTTCACCAGACCCGCCCGCTTGGCACGCGGAAATCGCGCTGCTCGCGCCGGTATTTCCGCCCGTCCGTCCCGCGCCTGCCCGCGCCGCGACCGCGCTGCCGCGCGATCGGGCAGGCTCAGGCCGCCCTGGCGATCCGCGGCAGGAAGGCCGTCGCCAGCCCCAGCACCGGCAGGAAGGCCGCGATCCGGTAGACCGTGGTGATGCTGGTCCAGTCGGCAAGCTGCCCGAGCGCCGCGGCGCCCAGGCCCCCGAGCCCGAAGGACACCCCGAAGAACAGCCCCGCCACCAGCCCGACCCGGCCAGGCAGCAGTTCCTGCGCATAGACCAGGATGGCGGAGAAGGCGCTCGCCATGATGAAGCCGATCAGGACGGAACAGGCGACGGTCGCCCAGAGCCCGAGATGCGGCAGCGCCAGGGTGAAGGGCAGCGCGCCCAGGATGGAGAACCACATCACCGGGATGCGCCCGACCCGGTCGCCCACCATGCCGCCCGCCAGCGTCCCCAGCACGACGGAGCCGAGGTAGAGGAACAGCAGCAGCTGCGCCGTCTGCACCGGCAGGTCGAATGTCTGCATCAGGTAGAAGGTGTAGTAGCTGCCGAGGCTGGCGCTGTAGACGTTCTTGCTGAACAGCAGCACCACCAGCACGACGATGCCCCGCGTCACCGCGCTGCGTGGCAGTGCATGCGCGCCGGCGACCGCCCGGGCCTTGGCCTTCGCCACCGTCCCCTCGGCCAGCCGCGCCGAATACCAGCGCCCGACCTGGAACAGCACGCTCATCCCCAGCAGCGCCACGGCCGAGAAATAGACGATGCTGCGCTGCCCCGCCGGCACCACGATGAAGGCGGCCAGCAGCGGGCCCGACGCCGTGCCGAAATTGCCCCCCACCTGGAACAGCGACTGCGCGAGGCCGTAGCGCCCGCCGGCGGCCATGCGGGCGACCCGCGAGGCTTCCGGATGGAAGACAGCAGAGCCGAGCCCGATCAGCGCCGCGGCGCAGAGGATCATCGGGTAGGTGTCGGCCCGTGACATCAGCAGCAGCCCGACCAGGGTCGAACCCATGCCGGCGGCCAGCGAGAAGGGCTGCGGCCGCTTGTCCGTGACCATGCCCACCACGGGCTGGAACATCGAGGCGGTGACCTGGAAGGCCAGGGTGATCAGCCCGATCTGGCCGAAATCCAGCCCGTGCGAGGCCTTCAGGATCGGGTAGAGCGCCGGCACCAGCGACTGCATCATGTCGTTCAGCATGTGGCAGAAGCTGAGCGACAGGATCACCGCGAAGGTCGTGCCGCCCGCCGCGGCGGGCGCTGGGTTCGGGGTGGTCGCCGCGGCCTCGCCGCCGATTGTCGCCTGGTTGCCGCTCACGGTTTCATCGCGTCTGTCGTCCGACCAGGACTATGCTGTCACGGACGCGGTGTCGCCAGACGGCCGCACGTTAACGTCGCGTCATGAAGAGTGGGGAGAGAACGCATGGGCAGGCCGGTCGCGGTGATCGTCGGCGCCACCTCCAAGTGGCAGGCGGATGGGCGGAACACGAAGCTGATCCACGGGCAGGGCATCGACGACAGCGACCTGCCGGTCGGCATCCGCTGGGGCGTCGGCGGGGCGATCGCGCAGAAATTCGCGGCGGAAGGGTATCTCACCGTGCTGACCACGCGCACCGCCGCCAATGCCGCGCCGCTGGCCGCGGCGATCCGCGCCCAGGGCGGGGAGGCGCTGGTGGTCGAGCTCGACCTCGTCTCCGACGCCTCCATCGCCGCCGCCTTCGACCGCATCCGCGCCGAGGCCGGGGACCCGGAGGTGCTGATCTACAATGCCGGCTACCTCGAGGGCCGCGACCTGCCACCCGAGAAGGAGCTGCTGGAGCATGTCCCGGTCTCGATCCTCGACACCGGCCTCGCCATCGCTGGCCGCGGACCCTTCCTGGTGGCGCAGCAAGTGCTGCCGGCGATGCGGAAGGCCGGTCGCGGCAGCTTCCTCTTTTCCAACAACTCGAAGTCGCTGCGCGGGACGAAGCGGCGCACGGGCGAATCGCTCTACTACCCGCGCACCCTGATGCGCGCCCTGGCGCAGGTGCTGACCGAGGAATACTCCGAGCACGGCGTGCATGTGGCGAACGTCGTCATCGACGGCACCATCGACAGCCCCGGCACGCGGTTGTTGCCGAAAGCGAAACAGCGGCCGGAGACCATCCTCAACCCGGTGAAGATCGCCGAGGCCTTCTGGTATCTGCATACCCAGGATCCGTCCTGCTGGACCCATGAGTTGCAGCTCACCCCCTTCGCCGTGACGCCGAGCCACTGAATGACCGAGGACGAAGCCGCCGCGGCTGCCGACATCATCGACCTCTACCGCCGCCACGCGAGCGCCTGGGTGCGCGACCGCGGCGATGCGCTGACGGTCGAGAGCGGCTGGGTCGAGCGGTTCCGCGCGCTGCTGCCGAACCGCGCCCGGGTGCTGGATCTCGGCTGCGGCGCCGGCACGCCGATCGCGCGGACCCTGATCGAGGCGGGGCACGTGGTGACCGGCATCGATGCGGCGCCCGAACTGGTGACCCGGGCGCAGGCGCGGTTCCCCGGCGCCGTCTGGCAGGTGGCCGACATGCGGGGGCTTGACCTCAGGCGCGGCTTCGACGGCGTGCTGGCCTGGGACAGTTTCTTCCACCTGGCGCATCACGATCAGCGCGGCATGTTCCCCGTCTTCGCGCGCCATGCCGCGCCCGGGGCGGCGCTGATGTTCACCAGCGGCCCGAGCCATGGGGTGGCGATGGGCGAGTACCGCGGCGACCCGCTCTTCCATGCCAGCCTGGCGCCCGAGGAATACCGGGCGCTGCTGGCCGCGAACGGCTTCGCGGTGGTGGCGCACCGGGCCGAGGACCCGGATGCCGGGCGGCACACCGTCTGGCTGGCGCGGCGGGACTGACCCGGCCCGCCCCTTGCCCGGCCCGCCCTTTGCCCGGCCCGCCCTTTGCATGAAGAGCGGAGAATCCCGACCGGAGCCCCCGATGCCCACCCACCACCTGCCCGCGACGCCCGAGACCATGATCTGGGGTACGCTCAGCGCCGACACGCCGCCGGTGCTGCGGATCGACAGCGGCGACACCGTCTCCCTCGCCTGCGTGCCCGCGGGCGGCGCGGCCTCCTTCCCGTCCGACCTCTCCCGCGTGCCGGCCGAATGGCGCACCGCGGTGGAGACGATGACCCAGGGCCCGGGCGCGCACTTCGTCACCGGCCCCGTCTACGTGAAGGGCGCGATGCCCGGCGACGTGCTGCAGGTCGAGATCCTGGAGGCGAAGCCGGCGATGGATTTCGGCTTCGTCTCCATGGCGCCGCTGCTCGGCACGCTGGTCGGCGAGTTCCCGGATGCCGAGACCATCCACCCGCCGAT
>JAIYAI010000076.1 GCA_027489135.1 Acetobacteraceae bacterium | reverse complement strand
TGGGCTCGACCCGGATCGCGACGTGCAGATCCGCGCCGTGCCGCCGCCCGAGATGGTCGCCAATCTCCGCGCCGACAACATCGACGGCTTCCTCGGCCCCGATCCCTTCAACCAGCGCGCCGTGTTCGACGGCGTCGGCTTCATCCACATCCTGACGCGCGAATTGTGGGACGGGCATCCCTGCTGCGCCTTCGCCGTGCCGCGCAGCATGATCACGGAGACGCCGAACACCTTCGGCGCCCTGATGCGGTCGATCGTCGAAGCCACCGCCTATTCCAACAAGGCGGAGAACCGGCGCGAGGTCGCGGCGGCGATCAGTGGCCAGAACTACCTGAACCAGCCGGAGACGGTGGTGCAGCAGGTGCTGACGGGCACCTTCGCGGATGGGCTGGGGCAGGTGCGCCGCGTGCCGGACCGCATCGGCTTCGATCCCTTCCCCTGGAACTCCATGGCGGTCTGGATCCTGACCCAGATGCGCCGCTGGGGGCAGGTGACGCGGGACGTCGACTACGCGCAGGTCGCGGCGCAGACCTTCCTGGCCCTCGACGCCGGCAAGGCGATGAAGGAGCAGGGGCTGCCCGTGCCGGCCGCTGTGATGCGGACGGAGACCATCATGGGCCGGACCTTCGACCCCGCGAACCCGTCCGCCTGGACCGAGCGGGCGATCAAGGTCAGCTAGATGGGACGCACGGTTCCGGCTTGGCAATCGGCGCTGCTCTCGGCGCTGATCCTGGTGATCTTTCTCGGCGGATGGGAGATCCTGGGCCGCCAGGGCGGCGGCGGCGGCGCGGCGCTCGACCCCGAATATGCCGCGCTGCTTGGCCAGGCGGCGCAGACCGGCGGGCAGACGCCCTTCCCGCTGCCGTCGGAGATCGCCGCGCGGCTGTGGGAGCTGCTGCGCGATCCGTTCTACGTGCGCGGCACCAACGACCAGGGCATCGGCGTGCAGATCGCCTATTCGCTGATCCGCGTCGGAGCCGGTTTCGGCCTGGCGGCGCTGGTGGCGATTCCGCTCGGCTTCCTGATCGGGATGTCGCCGCTGCTCTCCGGCGCGCTCAACCCCTTCATCCAGGTGCTGCGGCCGGTCTCGCCGCTGGCCTGGATGCCGCTCGCGCTCTTCACCATCAAGGACAGTTCGATCAGCGCGATCTTCGTGATCTTCATCTGCTCGGTCTGGCCGATGCTGCTGAACACGGCCTTTGGCGTCGCCTCCGTGCGGCGGGAATGGCTGAACGTCGCCCGCACGCTGGAGGCGGGAACGCTGAAGACCGCCTTCCGCGTCATCCTGCCCGCGGCGGCGCCGACCATCCTGACCGGCATGCGCATCTCCATCGGCATCGCCTGGCTGGTGATCGTGGCGGCGGAGATGCTCGTCGGCGGTACGGGCATCGGCTACTGGGTGTGGAACCAGTGGAACAACCTATCGCTGGCCGACATCGTGATCGCCATCCTGATGATCGGGATCGTCGGCCTGTTGCTGGACCGCCTGCTCGGCATGGTGGCGAAGGTGGTGTCGTGGCAGGAATGAGCCATCCCTACGTCTCGGTGGAGGGGATCAGCCGCGCCTATCCCGGCCACACGGTGTTCCGCGACTTGTGGTTCGGCGTGGCGCGCGGCGAGTTCGTCTGCCTGGTCGGGCATTCGGGCTGCGGCAAGACGACGGTGCTGAACATCCTCGCGGGCCTCGATGCGCCGAACAGCGGCGGCGTCATCGTCGACGGTCAGGAGATCAGCGGGCCCTCGCTCGATCGTGCCGTGATCTTCCAGGGCCACGCCCTGATGCCCTGGATGACGGCGGAGCAGAACGTCGCCTTCGCGCTGTCCTGCCGGCACCCGAAATGGGGCAAGGCCGAGTTGCGGGAGGCCGCGCGTGCCGCCCTGGCCAAGGTGGGCCTGGCGGAGGCCGCGACGCGCAAGCCGTCCCAGCTTTCGGGCGGCATGAAGCAGCGCGTCGGCATCGCCCGGGCGCTGGCGCTGAACCCGAAGATGCTGCTGATGGACGAGCCGTTCAGCGCGCTCGACGCGCTGACCCGCGGCGCGCTGCAGGACGAGGTGTCACGGCTGGTGACGGAGGCGAACCAGACCGCCTTCATGATCACGCACGACGTGGACGAGGCGATCCTGCTGGCCGACCGCATCCTGCTGATGACCAACGGCCCCGATGCGCGCTGCGCCGAGGTGGTGATCAACACCCTGCCCCGCCCCCGCAACCGGGCCAACCTGCACAAGATGCCGGGCTACCACGCGCTGCGCGATCACACCCTGGAATTCCTGCTGACGCGCAGCCGAACCCTGGCCGGCACCCGGCCCGAGGGCTGGGACCCGAAATCGCCGCCGCGGGTCGCGCCGGCGGCAACGGCCGACAAGGCCGCTGAACTGGTCTGAACAAGGAGAACGCCATGACGCGTGCGCAGCTGACCGAGAAGATCCTCGACATCAAGCGCGAGAAGAACTGGACCTGGAAGCAGATCTGCGCGGAGATCGGCGGCGTGTCCGACACGATCATCGTCGGCGCGTTGCTCGGCCAGATGAAGCTGGTCAAGCCGCTGGCGGCGAAGGCCGCGAAGCTGTTCGGCCTGACCGAGGTGGAGGAGCGGATGCTGAACGAGGTGCCCTATCGCGGCACCGCGATGCCGCCGACCGACCCGCTGATCTACCGCTTCTACGAGATGGTGATGGTCAACGGCCCGGCCTGGAAGGCGCTGATCGAGGAGGAGTTCGGCGACGGCATCATGTCCGCCATCGACTTCGACTTCCAGTTCGAGCGCATGAAGCACGAGCGCGGCGACCGCGTGAAGATCGAGATGACCGGCAAGTTCCTGCCGTACAAGTACTACGGGGCCGAGCAGGGCATCCCGGAATACGGCTACAAGGAGGAGTAGTCGGATCGGGGCGCGGTGCCTGCCGCGCCCCGGACCGCATCAATCGTCGCGGCGGCGCCGGATCACCCGCGGCACGACGAAGAAGGCGACCGCACCCACCGCGATCAGCAGCGCCGCGGTGATGAACTCCTCCGGCCCGCCATGGCCGGGATGTGCCATGGCCGGCAGCGGCGCGAGCAGTGCCGCCGCGAGGATGGGAAGGTGCTTCATGCTGCGAGTCCTCTCCGGGCAATCCCGCCCTGTTCCAGGATGAAATCCGCGATCTCCGCCACCCCTCGGTTCTCCTTGAGGTTGGTGAAGATGAAGGGCCGCGTGCCGCGCATCCGGCGCGAATCGCGGTCCATGACGGACAGGTCCGCGCCGACCAGCGGCGCGAGGTCGATCTTGTTGATGACCAGCATGTCGGAGCGGGTGATGCCGGGCCCGCCCTTGCGGGGAATCTTGTCGCCGGCCGAGACGTCGATGACGTAGATCGTCAGGTCGGCGAGTTCGGGGGAGAAGGTGGCGGCCAGGTTGTCGCCCCCGCTCTCGACCAGCAGGATCTCCAGCAGCGGGAAGCGCTCGACCATGTCGTGCACCGCGGCGAGGTTGATCGAGGCATCCTCGCGGATCGCGGTGTGCGGGCAGCCTCCTGTCTCGACGCCAGCGATGCGGCTGGGGTCCAGGGCGCCGGCGCGGGTGAGGAATTCCGCGTCTTCCTTGGTGTAGATGTCGTTGGTGATGACGGCGATGTCGTGCGTGTCGCGCAGGTGGCGGCACAGGCGCTCGGTCAGCGCGGTCTTGCCGGAGCCGACGGGGCCGCCGATGCCGACGCGGAAGGGGCCGTTGCTCATGAGCGGAAGAGCCTCGTGTATTGCGTCTCGTGGCGCATGGAGAGGAGGTCGAGCATCGGGGCTGCGCTGCCGACCGCGTCCAGGTCGGCATCCATAGCAGCATCGGCCGCGGCTTCCACCACCGGGTGCAGCGTCGCCGTGGCGATCTGCCCATCGGTCTGACCGAGCGGCACCAGGCGCACACCCGCGCTGACCAGGTTCGCGGCGAAGGCGGCGAGCCAACCCGCCAGCGCCGGCCGCAGCGGAATGCCGTGCCAGGCCGCCGCGGCGCCGAAGGCCACGGGATGCGCGAGCGCGCGCGGGTGGCGCGCGGCCAGCGCCATGAAGCGCGCATCGGGCCAGGCGGATTGCGTCACGGTGGTGAAGGCCGTGCCCTGCGCCATGGTCTCGAGCGCCGTCTCCGCCGTGCCGCGCCAGGCGGCGGCGAGCCAGGCGATCTCGTCGAGCGCGGCCGCGTCCTCGGCCTCCGCCGCGCGCCAGGCGGCGGCCAGCAGCGCGCCATCGACGCGGCCGGCGCCGGCGCGCAGCACTGTGGCGATATACTCCACCAGCCCGGCGCGATCCTTCACCGCGCCATCCTCCACCGCCGTCTCCAGCCCGTGGCTGTAGGTATAGGCGCCGATCGGATAGGCCGGGGACAACCAGGCCAGCAGCCGGTAGAGAGCGGCGCCGTCAGTGGTGGTGATGGTGGTGGTCGTCATCGCCGTGATGATGATGCTGATGCCCGGGCGTACGGTTGTGCTCGCCATAGGCGCCGCCCTCCGGATTGAAGGGCGCGTCCACCTTCTGCAGCGCAGCGCCGAGGCCCTTCAGCATCTCGACGATCACGTGGTCGTCGCGGATCAGCAGCCGGTCGGCCTGGATCTCGGTCGGCAGGTGGCGGTTGCCGAGATGCCAGGCGAGGCGCATCAGCCGCTCCGGCGTCTCCGCCTTCACCTCCACCAGCGGCTCCGGCGCGGCGCGCACGAGGATGACGCCGCCGATATCGGCCAGCAGCAGCCCATCACCGTCGCGCAGCACCGTGGCCTCGTCCAGGTCCAGCAGGAAGGCGAGGCCCTTCTGGCCCTGGTAGCGCTTGCGCCGCCGGAAGCGGTCGTCGAAGTCCAGCAGCACGCTGTCCTTCGCCGTGCGTTCCACCCAATGGCCGGCGCGCAGCACCTGGGTGGCGCGGGGGAGATCCTGGCTCATCAGAACAGGAAGTAACGCTGCGCCATGGGCAGCACCTTCGCCGGTTCGCAGACCAGAAGCTGGCCGTCCGCGCGGACCTCATAGGTCTCGGGATCGACCTCGATCTTCGGCAGGGCGCCGTTCAGCACCATGTCGCGCTTGGTGATGCCGCCGCGGGTATTCTCCACCGCCAGCACCATGCGCTGCAGGCCGAGCTTCTCCCCCACCCCATGACCGAGCGC